>JANPIY010000296.1:0-2491 GCA_031425255.1 Planctomycetota bacterium | reverse complement strand
GGATGCGGAAGGTGTCGACCGACAGGCGCTTGATGTAACCGCTCTTGGTGATCGTCACGACGCAGGGGTCGTCCTCGATCAGGTCCTCCATGTTGAACTCGCCGGCGGCGGCGACGATCTGGCTGCGACGATCGTCGCCGTAATTCTCGATCAGCATGGCGAGATCCGCTTTGACGATGGCGTTCTTGCGCTCATCGCGGGCGAGGATGTCCTTGTAATCGTTGATGTCGGCGAGCAGTTCGTCGTGCTCCTTCTGCAGCTTGTCGCGCTCCAGCCCGGTCAGGCGGCGCAGCTGCATGTCGAGGATGGCCTGCGCCTGCAGGTCGCTGAAACCGAGCTGATCGACGAGCCCGCGCTTGGCCACGTCGCCGCTCGGGCTGGAACGGATCAGGTTGATGATCTCGTCGATGATATCGATGGCCTTGAGCAGGCCGACGATGATGTGCAGGCGGGCCTCGTCGCGCGCCAGCCAGAAGCGGGTGCGGCGGATGATGACGTCGATGCGGTGCTCGACATAGGCCTGGCACATACGCTTGAGGTTGAGCGTGCGCGGACGGCCACCGTCGAGCGCGATCATATTGATGGCGAAGTTGTACTGGAGGTTGGTGTGCTCCCACAACTGGTTGAGGATCACGTCGGGATCCTCGCCCTTCTTCAGCTGGATCGCCAGGCGCACGCCGTCGCCGATGACGTCGGCATTGACCTGGTACATGCCCTTGATGCGTTCATCGAGCGCCGCGCTCTGGATCGATTCCTTGATCGTGCCGAGCTTGATGCCGTAGGGGATCTCAGTGAAGACCAGGGCGTCGCGGCCTTCGATCACCTCCTGATGGTGTTTGGCGCGCATCACCACCCGGCCGCGGCCGGTCTCGTAGGCCTCGCGGATGCCGGCGGTGCCGCAGATTACCGCGCCGGTCGGGAAATCGGGCGCGCGGATGTACTTCATCAGATCGCTGACCGTGCACGCCGGATGGTCGACCAGGTGCATGATGGCCTGGCAGACTTCGGTCAGGTTGTGCGACGGGATGTTGGTCGCCATGCCCACGGCGATGCCCGAGCTGCCGTTGACCAGCAGGTTGGGGATCTTGGCCGGCAGCACCGTCGGCTCGTCGAGCAGGCCGTTGTAGTTCGGCCGGTGGTCAACGGTGTTGAACTGGATGTCCTCGATCATTTCGCCGGTGATGCGCGACATGCGCGCCTCGGTGTAACGATAGGCCGCGGCCGAGTCGCCGTCGATCGAGCCGAAGTTGCCCTGGCCATCGACCAGCATGTAGCGCAGCGAGAACTCCTGTGCCATGCGCACCATTGCGTCGTAGACCGAGGAGTCGCCGTGCGGGTGGTAGTTGCCGAGGGCGTAGCCGACGATCTGGGCCGACTTCTGGTACTTCGCCGAGGCCGTCAGGTTGAGGTCGCGCATCGACTGCAGGATGCGGCGATGCACCGGTTTCAAGCCATCGCGGACGTCGGGGAGCGCACGATCCACCAGCACGCTCATGGCGTAGGTGAGATAGCTCTCCTTCATCTCCTCTTCGATCAGGAGGTCGCGAATGCCAGCAGGCTGGTCGATAGTCATCAGGGCTCCGAACGGGGAGCGTGGGAGTATGGTTCGCACCCCGCTCGGGCAAGCCCAGGGACCGGGTCCGAGCAGGGTCCCTGGCCAGGGGCCGGGGACCCTGGGGATGCTACGCTGCCGGCTGGCAGACATCGATTGTGGTCGTCCCACCACGGGCGGGACGCCAATGCTGGAAAGCTGAGATATTTGGCCGCAGAGGCGCAGAGGCGCAGAGGCGCAGAGGTGAAAAAGGCCCTGCTTTGCCTTTCCTCTGCGTCTCCCCGTCTCTGCGGCCGATTCTTCTTCGTTCGCCGAACAGCATTGGCGGGACGCCGGTGCCACGGTGTTGCCGGGTCCCCGCGGAGGGCTGGGCGGCGCTGCACTGGACCACCGCCGCCGGGCTCTGATCGTTGCGCCCGCAATGATTGCAAAAGCAACGGACTCCCCTGCCAGCCCCCGTACGCCGATCGGACCACATGGACTGGGGCTGCTGATCGCCCGCTGCCGCAAGCGGATCTGGAACGCCGCGCACCAGGAGCTGCTGAACCATGGCGATACCGGCTGGAGCTGGCAGGTCCTCAGCCACCTGGAGCTCAGCGGCGCGCTGACCCAGAACGAGGTCGCCACCTCCACCGGCCAGCATCCGGCGAGTATCTCGCGCCTGTTGGTCGACCTCGAACGCCAGGGCCTGGTGCGGCGGCGACGCGATGCCAGCGATCAGCGGCGCATCCAGGTGGTGCTGACTCGCCAGGGTCGCGAACGCCTGGACGGGATCCGGCCGCGCATGAACGAGGTCATCGACCAGCAGTTCGCCGCCTTCAGCGGGGCCGAGCTGGAGGAGCTGCGCCGCCTGCTCGGCAAGCTGGTCGGCCACCAGGAACTCCCCGCCGCGTCCGCCCTGCTGCCCGCGCCGACGCGCCGACGGAAGGCCTGAGCATG
>JANPIY010000295.1:0-12408 GCA_031425255.1 Planctomycetota bacterium | reverse complement strand
TGTCGAGGCGCTTGGCGATGATGGTCGGGATCGGCATCAGCCCGTAGCGCTGGTTGGACAGGCGCATCTCCAGGTCGGGCGCGTTCACCCGGCGGTCGATGGGGATGTCCCAGGCGCGCGGGGCCTCGTGATCGACGAAGACCTGACTGGCATCGCCATGGGCATAGACGTCGATCATCTGGTTGGCCACCGCCGCGGCATAGATCTTGAAGCGCTGGGTGGTGAGCGTCTTCAGTCCCGACGGGATCAGCACCACGATGCTGATCACGCCGATGGCGACGATCACCAGCGAGATGCTGACCTCGAAGAGGGTGAAGCCGCTGCGGCGAAGCCTGGTCGACTGGTCCATGAAGTCTCCCTGCCTGACGGCCAACCCAGATCCTGCGCACTGAGCGACTCGCCACTGCGCATAAGCCCGGACACTGACCAGACCGCACGTTATTTCTATGAAATTTTCGTCGTGTTAAATAGAAAATTATCACAGCGTCGGGGCGGCCGCGCGGCGTGACGGCGCCAAGACACGATGCAGCGACGATCGCCTCGCCACGCGCCGGCCCATGCACTTCCTCGCCGCGGCGCCGTCTTGCCGGCCTGAGCGCAATCCCGCGTGTCGGCGATCGCTGCCCGACGCGGAGTCGCCAGACTTGGTCGCACGCCTCCCGACCTTAGCTGAGAAATCCGCGCGGCGGCATGGCGACCTCCCAGGGCGTACCCCACTGCCGCGACCCCGGAGCTCCACAGGTGGCATGACCCCGGTGATGGGTGAGAGGAATTCCCATGTGCATCATGCCGGGATCACGCATCGTCTGCATCCATACCCATGATCGACGACGTCCGCGGCGAGCTCCACTGGTTGTTGAACAGCCCGGCAATCTTCAGCGTCCTCCCCGGTATCCGGCTGATGCCGGCAGAGGCACGGCAGTATCTGGCACGGGTGTTCGCGCAGGTTCCCGGTGCGGGTCGGCAGGCGACGATCTTCCATGTCGACGGTGCGTCGCGGTCCCAGGGCGGTCATCGCGCGGAGCATCTGCTGGCCGAGGGGCTACGGCAGTGTCCTGGGATCGACGTGGTCCTCGCCGGGGAGGTGATCCGCGTCGGCGCCCGCACCGTCGGGGAACTCGACCTGTTGTATGACGACCACCACCGCGCCTGCCGGGTCCACTGCGAACTCACGGTGCGCATCCTGCTCCAGCGCCTGCCCACATCGGAGTGGAGCGCGTGGTGCGGAACCGATCCGCGGCTGACCCTGGATGACAAACTCAGCCGTCTGCGCGATCATCAACTGCCCCTGGGTGGTCATCCCGCCGTACCACGCCATCCGAGCTGGCCGACGGTGTCGGAGGCCTTGATCCTGGGCTGGCTGCTGCAGCCGGTCGGCGCCGCGTGGCCGCCGGCGCTCGGCGCCGCGCCCGACCACCTGCACGGCTGGTGGCTGCGACACGGTGAACGCCTGCCGCCACAAGCGACCCGGGCGGCCCGGTTCAGCCTCATTCCAACAGATGGGTGGATGGCGTGGACGCGGCTACCGGGTGCCTCGCCGGTCCTGTCGTCCGGGGAGTTGTCCTCCCACCTGCGACGCCACTTCGCCCAGCAGGATACCGCCGTGCTGATCGCCGAGGTGGTGCGCGACGAGGACGGCGGCTGGCGCGAGGTCACCCGTGGCGCGGTGGTCCATGCGCGGTGGCCGGAAGTCCCGCTTCGCTGAAGCACCCCTCATCCTTTCCCGCTCTGCGGCATTCCTGCCGACGTCCTGCAGTTTCATGCCGCAGGCGGCGCCTCGATTGTGCAATCTGCAGACCACGCATTTGGTTCGTGGACGGTGTTTGGAACGGGCACAGGGGGGCGGTCGCGGGCGGTGCGCGACCCGTCAGCCGCACATGTCACCTGCATAGGGATCCATTGCCGCGGCCCGCTCGGACTCGTGAACCGGCTCCCCCCGCCGCTACGTCCGTCACTGCCTCATGGCGACCACATGGGCGCTCCTCCCGGTGCGACTTTGGCACACGGACGACTACGTGATCTGTCACAGGCAGGGCTCTCCATGTCACATCACGCACCGCTTTGGAAATCCAGCGTTCCCGCACCCGCACGTGGCCCGCTCAAAACCACCACCGTGGTCGACGTCTGCGTGGTCGGTGCCGGCATCGCCGGACTGACCACCGCCTACCTGCTGGCGAAGACCGGGGCCCGGGTGCTGGTCATGGAAGCGAACGAGGTGGCGTCCGGCGAGACCAGCCGGACCACCGCCCACCTCGCCAGCGCGCTGGACGATCGCTTCCATCGGCTCGAACGCCTGCACGGCACCGATGGGGCACGCCTGGCGGCTGAAAGCCACGCCGCCGCCATCGATTTCATCGAACAGTTCAGCAAGAACCACGACGTCCCGTGCGATTTCCGGCGGGTCCCTGGATACCTGTTCGCCGCTGACGACGAGGGGCTGAAGGAGCTCGATGACGAGGAGATCGCCGCTCGCCGAGCTGGGCTCACGGTCGACCGCGTCGATCGTGACCCCCTGCCATGGTTCCGCACGGGGCGTTGCCTGTCCTTCCAGCACCAGGCCCAGTTCTCACCGCTGGATTATGTCACCGGACTGGCGCGCGAGGCGGAGGCCTTGGGCGTGCGCATCTTCACCGGCACCCGCGCCGCGACGGTGGTGGGTGGGACCCATGCCCACGTCGTCACCACCAGCGGGGCGATAGTGAATTGTCGGCACGTGGTGGTGTGCACCAATGTCCCGGTCAATGATCGCATCCGCCTGCACACCGCGCTCGAACCCTACCGCAGCTATGTCATCACCCTCAGTGCGCCGGGCGGGCGGCTGGAGCCGGCACTGATCTGGGACACCGCCGATCCCTACCATTACGTCCGCGTGGTGCCTGGGGATGATCGCGACCTCATCGTCGTCGGCGGTGAAGATCACAAGACCGGTCAGGGGCCGTCCGATCCCGTTGAGCCCTTCCATAATCTGGAAACCTGGATCCGCGAACGAGCTCCGCTGGCCGGCAAGATCATCCATCGTTGGTCGGGTCAGATCATCGAACCGGTCGATGACCTCGCCCTCATCGGCCACAATCCCTTCGACGACGACAACGTCTTCGTCATCACCGGCGATTCCGGCAACGGCCTGACCCATGGCACGCTCGGCGGCATGATCATCACCGACCAGATCCGCGGCCTCAAAAATCCCTGGGAGGAGCTCTACCGCCCCTCGCGTTTCCGCCTGGGCTCGTCGGCCGAGTTCGCCAAGCACAATGTCCAGGTCCTTGGCCAGTACGCCGATTGGGCCAAGAGCGCCGATTACTCCTCGATCGCCGAGGTGCCCCCGGGGACGGCCGCCCTGGTTCGCCACGGACTGTCCAAGGTAGCGGTCCATCGCGACCATGACGGGACGCTGCAGGTGTGCTCCGCGGTGTGCCCGCACCTCGGTGGACTGGTCCGTTGGAATGCGGAAGGAAGGACCTGGGATTGCCCGTGTCACGGGTCGCGTTTCGCCATTGATGGAACGGTCATCAACGGACCGGCGAATACCCCCCTGGCGAAGGTCGAGTGGGAAACCAAAAGCGAGGTTAAGAGCGCGACCAAGAACGCGATCAAGAGCGCGACCAAGAGCGCGACTGGGCAACGCTCGTCGCCTCTCTGATGTGCGGCCGGATCGAAGCGCAGCCTCTGCGCGCTCCTTCATCCGGCCGCTGCGCGCGAATTTCGATGCACCCGATCGTCGACGCGTATCGACTGCACGGATAATAATCGGACCCTGGCAAAATCAGCATGCTGGGGATTCAGCAGGAGGTTGTCCTCGAAACCATGGACCGCCGAGGGCACCTGCAGTGCCGTCGTACCACTCCGCAACCAACGCTGGCCCAGATCCTGCGTCGCCCGCTGACAGGTCGACCACCGCGGCGGCAGTTCATCGCGGGCGATGATGGTGATGTCCTGGTCGGGAATCTCGATGGTGGCGACGGCATAGGAGCCGTGTTGGAAGGGGCACTCGTAATGGCAGCACAGTTCCAGCACCGCGAGCGAGACCGTCAGCGAGGTGTAAATCATCGGTATCCCACGCGGATTCCACCGTCCGCCACTCATGGCTGCGCTCTGACCGCTGAGGACGCTGTCGCGCTGAATCAGATCGATGATGCGAAAACTCCGCACAGGGCGGCCTCCTCCATTACTCCCGGTGGGACGTTGCGTGGTGCGGCTGCTCTCGCCCCGGCGCGTCGATCGGAGCGAAAGCCGATGGGTGGCTGACGATGCCCATGGCGTCATGCGCCTGAACCAGGCCGACGGCTTGCGCATGATGCTGCGCCAGCCAGCGATCCGACATGCTCGGCGTGGCGAAGGCCGCGGCCAACTGCTTGGCTGGTGCGGCAAGAGCCTCCCACAACCGTTCGGACGCGTCGACATCACCCGGCGCCAGTGCCCGCCCGATGGGCGGCATGCGCTGGCGCCAGGCGGGATCACGCGCCAATTCCCGCCGCAGCGCATCGAGCATGGTCAACGGCGTCGGCACCAGCAGACCCAGGGAGAGCGAGCGGGCATCCGTACGCGCCTTCGCCATGTGCCACCATCCCCGCGGGATGTAGAGCCAATCCCCGGGTTCGAGCCGGCAATGCATGACCGGCGAGGTTTCACGTTCGGGCGCGAGATCGCGCGTCATGGTCGCGGGCACCGGATCGGGCTGCACGGTATTCTGGCGCAGGTAGAATTCCTTCACCCCCGCCGTGTGGATGAAAAACACCTCCTCGGCGTCGTAATGCCAGCCGAAGCTGAAATGGTCGGCCGGGGTCACGTAGACATGGGCGTCGAGCTCGCCGATCAGCTCCAACGCGAGCCGCCCGCCGATGGCTGCGATGGCTGGGTGGTGCTGCTCCGCATGGCGGAAGACCAGGGAATATCCGTCCTGATGAAACCCCCACGCCTGCGGCAGCGAGTGCGGCCGCGGCCCAGGATGGCAGCGGCCATCCTTCACCAGGGTGAGTTCGCAACTGGTGGTGGCGATGAGCTGGGCCAGGACGGCATCGGAGAGGAGTCCCGCGAATGGCTTGGCCGTCCCGCATCCGGCAAAGGGTGTGCGCAGATAATGCTGCTGATAGAAATCCCTCCCGGCCGCGTCGTCCAACAAGGTCGCGAGCAGCCCAGATGGGCTGGACGGGACACCGGCTCGGGCTGGCTGGGGTGGCGGCATCGCGTGGTTCCCACTCTTTCGGACCCAGGCATCTTTCATGCCGATCACAGCGGGCGCGCGACCGGGTGGATCCCTGCATTCGGCAGGATGAATCGTCACCACACGATCTCGTGCGCCACGCACCAACGAGGGACGGCGCCATCAGAGGCTGCCGCCGGTGTTGGCGCATGGTGTGCTCCCCCTGCCCCGGAGTCCGTCCATGCCGCGCAACGATCTCACCATCTACGACACCTTTGCCGACCATTGGTGGGATGCCACGAGCGCGTTCTCCTGTTCCTTGCATGAGGTGAACCGCCTCTGCCTGGATGAGATCGTCGAGGTGATGGGTCCTGATCTCCGAGGACGCACGATCATCGACCTGGGCTGCGGTGGCGGCTTGCTGGCGGATCCGCTCGCCCACCGCGGCGCCGTGGTCCTGGCCTGCGACATCAGCCGCCCGAGCCTGTGCGCAGCGGTCCGCCACCGCCATCCGGGTACGATCCTGGCGCCCGTCTTGGGCGATGCGCGCCAGCCACCTTTCGCCACTGCCGGTGCCGACCTGGTCCTGTGCGCCGACATCCTTGAGCACATCCCGGCCTGGCGTCGGGTGGTGGCCGCGGCGGCACTGCTGTTACGGCCGGGCGGACGCATCTTCGTCTCGACGCTCACGCGTTCCTGGGCCTCGAGCTTGCTCGGCGTCCATCTTGCCGAAGGCCTCGGCTTCGTGCCCAAGGGCACGCACGATCCCGCCCTGTTCATCCGGCCGGAGGAGGTCGCCGCCTGCGCTGCAGCCGCCGGCCTCACCGCCTCGGTACCGATCGGCTTGACCCCGAACCTGTGGCAGACCGTGCGCACCCGTCGCCTGCACCTGCGCCGGACCAAGCGGGTGGTGGTCGAGTATTCGATGTGGCTGCAACGGCCGGCGGAGATCCAGGAGCAGGTGGCCTGATGCCGGTTCGAGGCGCAGATCATTCATTGACGCGATGGCGATGTGATGTGCTAACCAAGAGGAATGGGCCGCAGAGACGCAGAGACGCAGAGCAAAGGCAAAGCCGGGCCTTTCACCTCTGCGTCTCTGCGCCTCTGCGGCCATACATCTTATCTTCAGAACATCGATGGAACGTCCACACCACGCTCCAAGAAAACCGTCCGGCGTTTACAGGTCAGCCTGCGCGAACGGATCGTCGTCCTCCCCGATCGGACTCCAGAAGCGGAAGTGGCGGAGGTATTCCGCCAACGCGAGGTTGTGGCCGCTGGCGGTCTCGATCCAGCGCTTGGCGTGTTCGACCAGTTGGCGTTCACGGTCGAGCGTGATCATGCCACCCATCACCCGCGTACGCAGGAAGACGAAATAGGTGTCGAGCGCGTCGCACATGCAGTAGTCGTCGATGCGTTCGCGTTCGCCGCGTTCCCATAGGTCCTGCACCATGCTGCCCTTGGTGTCCATCTTGCCGGGTTTGCCCAGCAGCTGCGCGCAGAGGTTGAGCCCGCCGTTGATCTGCGTCGCGCCCTGATTGCCCATGAAGTCCTGCAGGTCGAGGTGGGAGGTGGTATTGAAGCGGTTGCGCGGCTGGCTATAGCCGGCGCCGGTGTTGCTGAACCAGGCAGGTTGCGGGATGCCGTAGCGATAGCAGCACAGCTCCAGCACCGGCACGTCGAAGAAACGGCCATTGAAGGTCACCAGCGTGGGCTGGCCGTAGGCCTGCCAGCCCTTCCAGAAGGTGCGCGCGATCACCTGCGGCCGGAATTTGGGACGGTCGAGGGTGATCACCTCGATGAGCGAGAAATCCTGCGCCACCTTGGCGATCGCGATCGAGACCGGCAGCTGGAAGGTGAAGGGGATGAAGTCGCTCTTACCGCCGGACTTCTCCAGCAGCTCGGCACGCTGCTTGGCCACCGCCTGCTCGGGTGACAATTCCTTCAGCTCGGGATAGCGCACGCGTTGGATCAGACGGCCATCGGCAACGGTTTCGATGTCGAAGACCAGATAGGCGGGTTTGTCGTTCATGGGCGGGAGTGTGCCGGCTCCGGCAGCGACGCCAGCAGCCACCACGTCGCCTCCGTCTTGCCCTCAGATGAACCTGGATCACACCACGGCGCTACGACGCCACGACGCCGGAACCAAGCGGACTCTGCTGCTGTTGCGAACGGGGCCTGCGTCTTCATCATCGCGAACGATGCCCCGACCCGCGACGCCATGATTGCCAACGCCTACCAGCCCGCGACCACCTCCGTCGTCGTCGCCGCCGGACTGATCCTGCGGCGCGACACCCCCAAGGGGTTCCGCTGGCTGTTGCTGCGCGCGACCAAGCACGGGGAATGGGGCTTCCCCAAGGGCCATCAGGATGCGGGCGAGCAGCCATTGCAGACCGCGCTGCGCGAGTGCGCCGAGGAATGCGGCATCGCTCTCCTGGCGATCGAAGGCAAACCGCTGGAGGCGACCTACCGCCTGCCCAACGGAAGATCCAAGTCGGTGATCTACTACCCGGCGGTCACCGCGCAGAGCAGCGTCGAACTCTCCCATGAGCACAGCGCACACGGCTGGCTGAGCGCGAACGAGGTCATCGCTCGCCTGCCCCATTCCAACCTGGTGCTGTTGTTCCGCGCCTACCTCCACGCCCTCGGCAAGAACTGAGCCCATGGTCTGCCTGCTCTTCTATGAACCGCTGAGCGATGGGCCGGAGACCTCCTTCGACGATCTCGCGGCCGCCATCCTGCCGCAGCCCGGGGTCGACCTGCGCGGCACGGACAGCTACCGCTCGGGCCACTGGCGCGATGCGGAGACCGGCGCCACCTGCCAGATCGATCTCGGCCATCCGCCGATCGAGGAGGATCACCTCCATCCCTCGAAGACCTACGAGGGTTGGCGCGAGGTCGGATTGACCATCAACATCCCCCTCGCCGGCCCTCATTGGCTGTGCGTCGAGTGCCTGCAATGGGTCGAGGCGCTGCTCGCCCGCCTGCCGCATCTGCGCGCCATGGATACCGAGGACACCACCCAGCAGAACGGTGTCGGCCCAGGCCCGTGGAGCCGCCCGCGCGCGCTCGCCAACTGGGAACGCCTGCACCAGGTGCAGCAGGAAGGCCGCACCGATCTCTGGCGCATGGCGCGCCTGCCCAGCGTGTGCCTGTGGCGCTACCGGCGCGAACGCGCGCTCGGGCGTTCCGCCTTCACCGACCTGCACTGGCCCGATGCCCTGGTCCTGGTCGACCAGGAGGAACGCTGCGCCCGCAGCGCGGTGCTGTGGCGCGACCCCACGCAGGCGTTGGCGCTGCCACCGGTCGAACTGGTCATCATCCGTCGCGGCGACGCGACCGGCGTGCTGCCGGCGGAACAGTTGTCGGTCCTCGGCGGGGATGCGTTGCCGTTTTCGCAGGCGCAGCGTCTGGAGCCGACGGCGCAGACTGCGGCTTTGTTCGCGCAGGCGAAATTGATCCCGGCCACACGCTTCAAGGCGCTCGATGATTACGATTGGTCTGACTGACGGAGCGTAGATCACGTGCGATCGGGATGGGCGCCCGTCGCCGACCACCTGCCGGGTGAGGGAGTAGGGGGTATGCGCCCACTGGTGATCGTGACGTGCTAGGGCTCGCCCTTCCGGTGGCTGAACACCAGCACGTTGCGCACCGGGCCCCGTTCGTTGAAAGACCAGGCTGGATCATCGAGGGCGACGGACAAACCGGTCGACGGACCGCCATCGAGATTCAGCGCGCACTCGATCCGTTCCATGCCGAAGACCTCGGCATGGTCGTGCAGGATGGTCCCGACCTGATGGAGGGTCAGCGCGCCGGTCACCAGCAGCAGGATGCGGCCATGATCGTCGCGAGCGATGAGTGAACGATTCGCGCGCGCCCGCTGAGGCCGTACTCCCAGCCCACCACCCGGATCGATGACGAACGGTCCGGCCTGCACAGCGGTGGGAATTCCGCCCAGCACGCTGTCGCGGTCGAGCAGTTGCACGGCACCCGTGGCGGTGATGGCCACGACGCCGGATAGCACCTCCTGACCTGATAACGGCGTCAGCTCTGCGCCAGCTATGCGGCACAGGCCTACGGGTTGGAAGCGGGAATCGAAATAGCCGGCATTGATCGCCACCACCGCATCCGGAAGCGAGCCGCGCGACAGCGCCACCGTCCGCGCACCGAGCGGAAACGTGGGTGACTGGTCGATCAGGTGCGCGTGGGCAGCTCCAGGGACCAGGGTGACCGCGATCAGGACCTGGTCGCTGGCGGTCCGATCGTTGATGACATGGCAGGTGAGGCGCCGGACCACGCCCATCTGATGCGGCAGGTCGATCTGACGTTCCAGCACCGGCGCGGCGATCTCCGCTGCGACCAAGGCAGTGCCGGCCAGCACCAGCATCAGTACTCTCCTCACCACGACAGCACGCCGGCCAGCAGCGCAGCCGCCACCGGCAAGCGCCAGGGACCGACGACCGCCGCGTAGGTGGCCATCAGCGTCACGGCGGTAAGCAGCCAGCGGTGCTCCGGGGTCATGCTCGGCAGCAGCACCAGCGCGCTGGCGACGACCGCCAACGCCGCGACGGGAAAACAGCGGCGACCCGCGGCGCGCGCATCATCCGCCAGCACGGCGATGCCCAGGGCGGGTACCGCCAGCACCGGCAGACTGAGCGCGAGCGCGACGCGCAGGCACCACCGCGCGGCGCTGCCGCTGCCGGTGCGCAGGGGCGACCAGAACCACAGGCTCCACCCGCCGAGCAGGAAGGCGGTGCCGGTCACCAGCCAGCCGACGCGGATGGCGCCGCCGCCGAGCGCGTCGTGGTAGGCCGCGGCGGCTCCCCATGGCAGCAGAAACAGGCCCTGCAGCAGCAGGGCGCCCAGCAGGTTGAGGCCGGCCAGCACCCCCACCGTGGTGCGCTGGCGTGGCGACCTGCGTTCGCCGAGCACCCACACCGCCAAGGCCGTCACCAGGCACAGGAGGATCGGCGTCAGCGCCACCAGCAGCCCATGTTGATCGAGATGTCCTGGGGGCGTGACCTGGGGAACCGGCATGGCGGCATCCCACCGACGCCTGGGGAGAGGCGCAAGAGTGCGTGCTGGCGCGTGCGCCGTCACCGCCCACGTCTTGCGCCAGGCGCGCTGCGACCAATGGTCTCGCGCCATGATCGCTCGCCTCTGGTGGCCATGGTTGTCCTGGTGTCTCGGCAATCGCTGGCTGATCGATGCCGCCGTCCTCCTGCTGGTCGCGTTGGTGACCAGCATGGCGCACGAGCACCTGCTGCCGTGGTCCTCGTTCTCCACCACCCAGCAGGTGGCGATCGGGCTAGCCGTGCTGCTCATGTGGTACGCCGCAGGGCGCCCTGGGGCGGGGTTGGGAGCGATCCTGGCGATGGCATTGGGGGCGGTGGCGGCGTGGACGCTGGGCCCGCAGAGCGCCGACGGCATCACGGTCCTGATCACCTTGGCGGCCGCGCTGCAGGTCCCGCAACTGATCGAGCTGCGCACCGCTCGCCACCGCGACGAGGCCCTGCGCGCCAGCGCCCGCGGCCTGGGCGTGCTGTTGCCTGGGACCGCCTTGGCCGCTCCGGCACTGGTGATCATCGGCGGCTGGCCGCTGCTGGCGGGCGGCGCGGTCGCCGCCTTCGCCGCCATGGTGATCCCGCTGACCTGGTGCCGGCTCGAGGCCGAACCCGCGCCGCTGCTGCCATCCCCGCTGCCACCACGGATGCCGCACCTGCTGCTGGCGCGTGGCATGCAGATGGCGGTCCTCGGCATGGTGACGCTCGGACTGGTGGACGTGGTCGCGCACCTGCTGCGCACCCCGGTCCCGCTGTGGCAACTGCTGTCGCCACTCGCGGTGATGGCGCTGTGGCACGCCGTCACCGGCCAGGTGGTGCTGTCAGTGATCGTCGCCCTCAGCGCGGGCGGCTGGTTGGGCTTCGCCTTCCTGGGCGATCAGCCGTGGCGGTTCGATCTGCTGATCAGCGCGCTGGCACTGGGGCAGGTGCTGCCACTGACGTTGTGGTTTGCCCGCCGCCATCATCGGCGCTGGCCGGCGCTGCTGCTGATCGCCATGGCGGTGATACCCGCGCTCGCGCTGCCGGGTGCGTTCTCCGCCATCGGCGGCGCCGCGCTGACCGCGTGCCTGGCGGTGGTGGTCTGTCATCCGCGCCCGGTCGCCGCGGTGGCGGCGCGCGGCCTGATCGATGGGGATACCGCGCTGCTCCAGGTCCGTCGCGCCTGCCAGCGGCTGCCGCCGTACTGGCGCCACTACGGTTCGGCCAAACTGCGCTACGACCCGGTCTATCGTCAGCTCGCCAGCCACCCGCTGCCGTGGGGACGGGTGCTGGACGCCGGCTGTGGACCCGGCCTGGTGGCGGCGTTGGCCGCGGTGCGGACCGAGCCGGCGTATTGCGGCATCGACCTCGACGAGACCAAGCTCGAAGCCGCCGCCGACCTGCTCGAACAGCTCGGCCAGCCGCTGGGCGGTGAGTGGCGTCTCCTCAAGGCCAGGCTGCCCTTGCCGCAGATGGCGCCCGGACGTTTCGATACCGCGCTGCTGATCGACGTGCTGCACTACTGGCCAGAGGCCGAGCAGGTGGCCCTGCTGCGACAGGTGCATGGCGCGCTCGACCGGGGTGGACGGCTGTTCCTGCGCGATGGCATCCTGGATGGCGACGGTGGGACCGGTGCGGTCGGGCTCAGCGAACGCTTTACCACGTTCTTCGGCCTCAATCCCGGCGGCTCCGGTCTGCATTTCCTCAGCGAGGAGGTCATGCGCGAGCACCTGGAGGCGTGCGGCTTGCGCGTGCTCACCTGCCTGCCCAGCGGCGGCGCGAACCGGCTGTGGACCTGCGAGGTGGGCGTGCCGCCGGCGGCCAGCGACGAGGTATCCACCGGCGTCATTCCCATGCTGGGAAGCTAGGATATTCGGCCGCAGAGGCGCAGAGGCGCAGAGACGAAAAAGACCCTGCTTTTCCTTTCTCTGCGTCTCCGCGCCTCTGCGGCCGATTCTTCTTCGTTGGCTTAACAACATTGGGCGTCGGACCGTTCTGACGCCGGCCTCCATGTCGGGTCAGCCGGACGCGGCCGCCTGCAGCGCGCGCATGCGACGAAGTCACCACTTCCCGGCGATCGCCTGGACCTGCGGGCGAGCAGCCGCTACATCCTCGCGCGTGGCCACCTTCGGCCGCCTCCGGGAACCTGCTGCCATGGACTACCGCTTCGCCAGTGACAACACCGTCGGGCTCTGCCCGGAAGCCTGGGAGGCGCTGCGGGCGGCTGAC
>JANPIY010000294.1:0-3072 GCA_031425255.1 Planctomycetota bacterium | reverse complement strand
GGCAGCGCCAAAGCATTCTCCGCCGTGGCCTACTTTTCCGCACGGGAGCTGCGCTCACGCCTACGCTGTCCAGTAGCGGTGATCCATGCCTCATGGGGCGGAACGCCTGCACAATGTTGGGTGGGGATCGATTCTCTGCGCCACGAGCCAGCCTTTACCAAGTACGTTTCCCAGTGGGATTCCGCACTCATGAGGCACCGTCAGGTAGCAGGAGATCCGTCGGTCATGGACTCCTACCGCAACGAGCTCAAGAGCTGGCAGACCGATATCGGCCCAGCACATAATGTGGCGCTCAAGGCGTGGCTGGCGAACCCCACGGCTGGTGGACGGCCGAAGCCCGCGCGCCCAGAGCCTGCCAATCCCGACCCCATGGGGATGCCGAGTCCCTCGGCGCGCCCCTCGACGCCGGCGATCATTGCGAATGCGATGATCGCTCCGCTGGCGCCATATGCGCTGCGCGGAGTGTGGTGGTATCAGGGCGAAGCCAACGGGGGTGCGGGTATGGAATATCGCCGTCTCCTTCCCCGCCTCATTGGCGATTGGCGGCGCCGCTGGGGTCAGGGCGACTTTCCCTTCCTGATCGTACAACTTGCTGGGTGGGACCATGGCTCCCTGCCACCCGAACAACACGACTGGCCGTATCTTCGTGAGGCGCAATTGCTCACGGCAGGCAGCATTCCCAATACCGCGTTGGTGGTGACCATCGACATCGGGAATCCGCGCGACGTGCATCCCAGCAACAAACTCGACGTGGGTCTCCGTCTCGCGCTTGCCGCTCGTCGCGTAGCCTATGGAGAGGACATCGTCTACCGCGGACCGCTTCTGAAAGACCAGCATCGCGACGGGAATGTCCTTCGGTTGCGCTTCAGCGACATCGGAGGCGGACTGGTCGCCAGAGAGGCACCCTGGCGCCCGGAGGGGGTCGAGGCGTTGCCGACGGATCGCCTGGTCGGTTTCACCATTTCAGGCGCCAATAAGAAATGGATCTCGGCGGATGCCCGCATTGAGAATGATTGCGTACTGGTGTCGAATCCTGAGGTCCCGGAGCCCATCGCAGTTCGCTATGGTTGGGCGAATGCACCACGCTGTAACTTATACAACCGGGAAGGGTTGCCCGCCTCACCATTTCGCACCGACGACTGGGACCACGGTCCTGCCGCGGGTCCCTGACGCCGTCAGTGCTCCGCAGTCCTGTCTCTGGCATCACCATGTGCAGTCAGATAGCGCCTTCATGGCTGACAGCGCCGCTCCCGCCTGCTGACCACGTCTCTTACTCCTTCATGGCTGGTCCATTATGTTCCCTCGTCTCATCGTGCCCGTCTACCGAATCGCCCTGGTACTGGCGGTGCTGCACGCCGCCGCTGCAACAGAGCCAGCCTCATCGCTCATACCCGTCCTCATCCTCGATGGCCGCAACAACCACGACTGGCGCGCGACCACGGACGCGCTGCGCTCTACCCTGGTACAAAGCGGACGTTTCGCGGTGACCGTGGAACGCGCGCCTGAATATGCAGGTCCTCCCGCAGTGCGGGAACCGGCCGGAGGGGATGCAGACTTCAAGGACGCCAAAGCTCGCTCAGACGCTTTGGCACTCCCATACCAGGCCGCACTCGATGTCCGCTGGCAGCAATGGAGGCCCGGTTTCAAGGCCTTCGCGGCCGTCATCTTGAATTATAATGGACCGGCCTGGCCGCAACCCATGCGTGATGATTTCGTCGCCTTTGTGAAGAGTGGTGGTGGCGTCTATGTCATTCACGCGGCGAACAACGGCTTTCGAGACTGGCCGGAATTCAATGCGATGATTGGCCTTGGCTGGCGTCCAGGAGGTTTCGGAACCTGCCTGGCCGTCGATCCGGAGAGCGGGCGCGGCGTGGCGTGTTGTGGTGATAAGGCTACGGGCCACGGACGGCTGCATCCGTTCCTGGTCACTGCCCGTCTCCCGCAGCATGCCGTCTTCACCGGCATGCCGAACAGCTGGCTGCACGGGAGCGATGAGTTGTATCATCACCAGCGCGGGCCGGCAGAAAACCTGACCATTCTCGCAAGCGCTTATTCAGATCCCGCGCACCATGGAAGTGGGCAACACGAGCCGGTGTTATGGGAGGTTGCTTATGGACGCGGGCGTGTGCTGGTGACCTCATTAGGTCATCAGTGGGCAGGACAGCAGCATCACGATGGGCTGTACTGCACGGGCTTCCAGGCGTTGGTGACGCGGGGTACCGAGTATCTCGCCACCGGAACCGTCACGCTGCCGCTCCCGGATAATTTTCCGACGGCCACGACCACCTCCGTCATCCCACCCTCGGCGGTCATCTGGTCTGGAAAGAAATCTGAGACAGCCTCTACCAATGTCTGGCACTTGAAAAAGCAGATGAACGAGGCCGCGGTGCTGACCCCTGATGAGGAGCGGCAATCCTTTACGTTACCGCCGGGATTTGTTGCTGAACTGGTCGCATCAGAGCCGATGGTGGAAGAGCCCGTCCTGGCGGTCTGGGATGCCAATGGCGCACTTTATGTCGCGGAGATGAGCAGCTACATGCAGGATGCCCAAGGCAGCGGCACCAAAACCTTACGGAATGGCCGCATCAAACGCCTCGTCGATACCGATGGCGATGGGCGCATGGATGGGGTAACGGTGTTCGCTGATGGATTGAACCTACCGCGCATGGTCCTGCCGCTTGATGACCGCATTGCGGTGGTCGAAACCGACTCGTCCACCGTCTGGAGCTTCCGTGACCGCGACGGCGACGGCATTGCTGAAGAAAAAACCGTCCTGTTTCAGGGTAAGAGCGGCGATCCCGCCAAATCCGTGGAGCACCAGGACAGTGGCCTGGATTGGAATGTCGATAACTGGATCTACGTCAGCTATGGGCGTGAGCGTTACCGCTTCACGGACGGGGCGTGGCGCGCTGAACCCATGCACGGGATCTGGGCGCAGTGGGGAGTCACGCATGACGATGTCGGGCGCGTGTTCTACTCGGAAAACAGCCAGCCAGCGCTGGGTTTCCAACTGCCGCGCGCCTATTGGAGTCACCTCGAACGGCGCGCCGGCATCAAGCCCCCCGCGGGTGA
>JANPIY010000293.1:0-2160 GCA_031425255.1 Planctomycetota bacterium | reverse complement strand
CGACCCGCTCAATCCACAAACCGATTCGCCGAGCTCAGGATCCGGGAGACGCCCGAGCCACCGGTCCACATCACTGGCACTATCTTGCCGGGGCTGCGACCCGTCCCGCTCGGCTCGTCTGGAAAGCTGAGAATGATCCGACATTCCTTGCTCGCCAGTCACGTAAGCCCTAGCTCCAGGAGGTGCAGACCCTCGAACAGTTTAGCATCGATGTGCCTCCCGACATGGCCGCTGATCTGAGGGCGGCGGTGGAGGCTGGTGAGTTTTCCAGCGTGAGCGAGGCCGTCCAGTCCGCCTTGGAGGCTTGGCAGGCTCAGCGCGCAATGAAATTGGGACGTGGATGAGGTCCGCCGCCTTGTGCAGGAAGGCATCGACAGCGGACCGGGTATCCCGGCTGATCAGGTCTTCGCGGAACTTCGGGCGCGCATTGCAGCGATGTGAGCGCGCCTCGCGGCATCGACGTTTCGCAGCCGGCGCGCGCTGACCTGCGTGGCATCGCGGATAACATCGGCAGCGACTCGCCGCGCACAGCACAGCGTTTCGTCAACGCTCTGGAGAGGCGCTTCCTCAGGGTGGCGACAATGCCGTCGGCGTATCCCTCCCGCGGCGACCTCGCGCTTGGTCTGCGAATGGCAGTGCATCAGAGCTATCTGATCTTCTTCAGGGAGATCGATGACCGCACCGTCCGTATCGAGAGGGTCCTTTACACCGCCCATGACCTCCGCCGTCTCTTCTAGCATTCGACACGCCGCGCTACCCTGCGCACCGATGTCCTTCTCCTACCCTATCCTCCCCACCGGCCACCTCCTCGCCATCGAAGGCCTGGAGGCCCCGCATATCGCAGCCCTCCTCGACCTCGCCGAGTCCTACGCACTGCTCAACCGCCAGGGCAAAACCCAGCGCGACCTGCTGCGCGGCCGTACCCTCATCAACCTGTTCTTCGAGGACAGCACCCGCACCCGCACCAGCTTCGAGATCGCCGGCAAGCGGCTGGGGGCGGACGTGATCAACATGAGCGTCTCCAACTCGAGCGTGAACAAGGGCGAGACGCTGCTCGACACCGCCAGCACGCTCAACGCGATGAACACGGACCTGCTGGTGGTGCGCCACGCCCAATCCGGCGCCCCCGCTTTGCTGGCCCAGAAAGTCACCGCCGCCGTCATCAACGCCGGCGACGGCACGCATGAGCACCCCACCCAGGCACTGCTGGATGCGCTGACCATCCGCCGCCACAAGGGCGATTTGCGCAACCTCGTCGTCGCCATCTGCGGCGACATCACCCACTCCCGCGTCGCCCGCTCCAACATCCATCTGCTCGGCGCGATGGGGGCGGAGGTGCGGCTGATCGCGCCCCCTACCCTGCTGCCGGCCGAGGTCGGGCGCCTCGGCGTCGCCGTCTTCCACGATATGCGAAAGGGCCTTGAAGGCGCCGATGTTGTGATGATGCTCAGGCTGCAGCGCGAGCGCATGTCCGGCGGGATGGTGCCCAGCGCGCGGGAATTTTTCCGCTTCTACGGGCTGGACATGGAGAAGCTGTCCTTCGCCAAGCCCGACTCCATCGTCATGCACCCCGGCCCGATGAACCGCGGCATCGAGATCGACAGCGCGGTGGCCGACCACCCGACGCGCAGCGTGATCGGCGAGCAGGTGGAGATGGGCGTGGCGCTGCGCATGGCGGTGCTGGACGTGCTGGCGCGCGGGCTGCGGCGGAACTCGTGAGCCCGCGGTTGGCGCTGCCTGAGGAGGCCGGCGCCATTCGCGATCTGGTCCGCGCCGCCTACGCCCATTACGTGCCGCGCCTGGGCCGCGAGCCTTTACCGATGACCGACGACTATCCAGCCCGCATCGCCGCCGGCCAGGCCTGGTGGGTGCCCGGCATCGCCGTGCTGGTGCTCGTCGATGAGGATGGCCTGCTGCTCGACAACATCGCGGTGGCGGAGGCCGCTCGGGGCCAGGGCCACGGCCGGGCGCTGATGGCATTTGCCGAGGCAGAAGCGCGACGCCGTGGGCATGGCCGGATCTGGCTCTACACCAACGAGAAGATGGTGGAGAATATCGCCCTCTACACCCGCTTGGGCTTTGCCGAGACGCATAGGGAGGCGCAGGCGGGCTTTCGGCGGGTCTTCATGGAAAAGCGGCTCAGTTCCGCAACAGCTTGAC
>JANPIY010000292.1:0-9180 GCA_031425255.1 Planctomycetota bacterium | reverse complement strand
GGCGCCGCGTGAGCGGGATAGCGCCGGTGCATGATGAATTCGCTGATCGCCAGCAGCAGGGTCGAGACCACGAAGGTCATGTGGATGATCACTTGCCACAGGATGTCGGTGTGGGTGATCAACGGTGCGCTGCCATCGGTGGGCGGACTGCCGACGAAGATGAAGCTCTTGAGCAGGTGGATCGAACTGATGCCCACCAGCGACGTGGCGAGCTTGATCTTGATCGCTCCTGGGTCGATGTGCTCCAGCCAGTCGGGCTTGTCCGCGGTCTTGTCGAGGTCGAGTTTGCTGACGAAGGTCGCATAGCCGCCGATCACCACCATGGTGATGAGGTTGGCGACCATCGCGATGTCGATCAGCGTCAGCACCGCCAGCAGGAACACCGTCTCGCTGCTGGACTCGGTGATAGATACCAGGTGGATGACTTCGCGGGCGAATTTGTAGCAGTACAGCACCTGGGCCAGGATCAGGCCGACGTAGATCGGCGCCTGGAGCCAGCGGCTCCAGAAGATCAGGTGTTCCAGGCCGTGTTCGATTCTCTTCATCATGAGCAGCACCCGTCATTCAGCAGCGGCAGGAGGGGAGGAGGGTTCTCCCTACTCGGTCGGAGCCTGCAAGAACGGCTCCTTGGGCGCCTCGATGACGGTCAGCTCATCGACCACGATCTTCGCCATGTCGCCGAGGCCCGGGGCGGGGATCCAGGTGCCGATCACGCGGACCCACTCGTCGACCTTCAGCTCTCCACGCTCCCGCCCACGCAGCACCACGAACACCGGCGTGGCATCGGCCGCGCAACAGGTCATCACGTGCCGATAGAGCAGGAGCTGCAGATCGTCGCGATCCATCTCCGCCGGCGCGTTCTTCAGCTCCTCGGCGGAGGGGATCATCAGGCGACCGATGGTATCGACCCGCGTCACTCCGGGATGCTTCTTGGGGTAGTAGAGTTCCAGCAGCGCCAGCGGCACGGCGGGCGCCAAAGCCGGCTGGGCGCCGGGCACCACCGGCGCGGTCGGTTCGACTGGCGTCGGGCCATCGATGAAACTCTGGATCGTCCCACCGGGCGGAGTACCGGGAGGCGCCACCACGACAGCAGCGTCCTGGGCGGGCAGGGCAGCCCCCGTCGCGGGTGCGGTCGGCGGTCTGCTTGCATCGGCCGTGGGCGTGATGGGCTCACGCTGGACGGCGTCTGGGCGCTGCTGATGAGCGGTCGGTCGGTGCAGGCTGGTGATCGATTGCGAACCCAGCGTGGTGACGCCCAGCGTCAGGATCAGGAACAACGGCAGCAGGTGGACCAGGGTCTGGACCCACTGATCGGTCGTGGTGCCGTGGTCGTGATCGTGGTGGTCGTGATCGTGATGGTGGACGCCGCGATTGAGCAGCGCATCGAGCAGCACCAGGCTGCCGAACAGGGCGGTGGCGGCCACCAGCACCGAATACTGCCAGCTGGCGATGTAGCTGGCATAGCCCCCGCCAAGCAGCAGGAGGCCCAGGAATGCCATCCAGCCGATGCTCTGCACCAGGCGCGCGGGATTCACAGCGCGCCCCGGCCGATACCCAGGGCGGTCAGCGCGCCATCCAGCGGCGGCACCAGCACCAGCACGTAGAACAGCACCAGCACCACCAGCGCCCCGGCGATGGCGAAGATGAACGAGGTACGGAAGACCACGCGGTACATCAGGAACAGCTTGATGTCGAACATCGGACCGAAGACCAGGAAGGCGAGTAGCGCCGGCAACGAGAACTCGCTGAACGATGCGGCGACGAAGGCATCGGCTTCGGCGCAGAGCGAGAGGATGAAGGCGGTCAACATCATCGCCAACGGCGCCAGCACCAGCGTCGCGCCGAGATCGGAGAAGGCCGCATTGCCGAACCAGGTCTTCATCGCCGCAGCGATAAAGACGCCCATCAGGAAGAAGGCCGCCATCTCCAGGAAGTGATCGATGACGTTGGCGGAGAGCTGGCCGATGGTCGTGCGCACGGAGCGCCGTGGTGCCGGTGTCGCGGCCGGCGTCGGGGTCAGGCCGGGAGCGGTCTTCTTCAGCGCCGCGCCGAGGTGGACCATGGGCGCGGGATCCTTGCAATCGTCATCACAACCGACGCCGTGTGGATGGGCGTGGTGGTCGTGGCCCTGGTGATCGTGACCGTCCTGCTGATCGACGACATGCGCGAGCAGGATCCGGCGTGGGTTCACGCGCCACAGCACCAGGCCGACGCTGATGGCGACGAACAGGCCACCGACGGCGCGCAGGATCGGATAGCGCGCATCCTGGAAGGCCAGCCAGGTGGTGAACAGTACCGTCGGATTCATGATCGGGCCGGCCAGCAGGTAGGTCACCGTATGCGGCAGGGGCAGGCCTTTCCGCATCAACCCGCGCGCCACTGCCAGCACTCCGCATTCACAAGCCGGAAAGACCGGTGCGACCACCGCGACGGCGGGGATGCCGAGCAGCCCGAGGCGGCTGGTCAGGCGCGGCAGCAGCGTGGCCGGCATGAACAGCTCGATGAGGCCGGCGAGCAGCGAGCCGATCAGGATGTAGGGCACCGCCTCCAACACGATGGCGATGAAGTAGGTGGAGAAGGTGTCATGCCAGGGCTTGTGCGCCGCGAGCGGCGGAAACAGCACGATGGTCAAAGCGATGAGCGAAATGAAGAGCGCGCGATTGACGTAAGAACCGCCACCGGCGGCGCGTTGGGCGAGGGTTTGCTCGGTGGCCATGGAGGGGCGCAGGGTGGCGGCGGGCGGGAGTGGTCAACTGAATGCGGTCCAGGATGCTGCGTGGCGGCGGTCCAGGTGCTACTGCCGACGGGACATGCCGGTGAGTGCGGGGGGAAGCCGAGCACCGGCATGTACCAGGCGGTCCGTGCGGAGGAGGCACGATGGGAGCACCAGAGCCGCATCGCCGAGCGTGGCCTGTGGCCTCACTCTGACGCGTTCGCGCTGGGTCGATGATGACGGTGGCGGGGAGGTGCGGCGAGAGGGGAGGGTACTGCCACTCGCTGCCAATGAGTCAGTGAAGGGGAACGCGCCTAGGCTCCCCCGGCCCCATCACTGGCCTTCACGCAATGCATCGCCTCCGGCCAGTTCGCGCTCGATGTCGGCGATGCTCGGCAGGTTGGTCTTGAGCCGCTCGGGCAGCGATTCGATCAACTGGTATTCCGCCACGCCCATGGGTTTGCTGCTGTCGTGCAGGGCGTACTCGGCGACCACCTGGTTCTTGCTCTTGCACAGTAGCAGGCCGATGGTCGGCCCGTCCTGATCGCTCTTCACCTGGCGGTCGACCGCGGTCATATAGAAGCCGAGCTGGCCCACGTGCTCCGGCTTGAACTTGTCGGCCTTGAGTTCGATCACGACGTAACAGCGCAACTTCAGGTGGTAGAACAACAGGTCGATGAAGAAGTCGTCGCCGCCCACCTCCAGGTGCACCTGCCGGCCGACGAAGGCGAACCCCGCGCCCAGCTCCAGCAGAAAGTCGGTGACATGGCGGATCAGCGCCGCCTCGATCTCGCGCTCCTGCGCTTCTGCGCCCAAACCTAGGAAGTCCAGCCGGTAGGGGTCCTTCAGCGATTCCTTTGCCAGCTCGGACTGCGGCTTGGGCAGGTACAGGTCGAAATTGCTGATGGCCTTGCCGGAGCGTTCACGCGTGCGCTGTTCGATGTGGTGCACCAGCACGTTGCGCGACCAGCCGTGGGCGATGGCCTCCTTGGCGTACCAGCGCCGTGCATCCGGGCTGTCGAGCTTGTCGAGCAGGGCCAGGTGGTGGTACCATGGCAATTGTGCAAGCACCCCTTGCACAATTCCCTCCTCCGGCCAGGCATCCGCGAAGGCCTTCATGTACTTGAGGTTGCGTGGTGAGAACCCTTGCTGGTCAGGGAACGCGGCGCGCAGGTCGTGGGCCAGCCGGTCGATGACCTTGGCGCCCCAGCCCTCGCGCTGCTGGCGTTCGGCCAGGTCACGGCCGATCTGCCAGTAGAGCAGCACCAGCTCCTGGTTGACCGCCCGCGTCGCCCGTTGCTGGGCGTGGTGGATACGGCCCTTCAGCTCGCTGAGCCAGATTGCGTATCCGCTGGGTGGCGTGGTCAGCGATGGAGGCTGGTCGTCCATGGCTCAGGTGGCGTACTGCGGTGTGATCAGCCCCACCATCAGGCACACCACCGCCCGCGGGGTGGAGGAATCGCCACCGTTCTTGCCGGCAGAATCGGCGCACTTGCCGATGAAATATTCGTAGCCGACGCCCCCGCAGCGCAGGATGTCAGCGGCCTTGAAGAGGTGGCGTTCAAGCTGCGGGAGCGTCAGCGGCATGGAGGCTTTTCTGAAGGGCAGATGTCAGACGGGTCGCACCGGTGGCATCGGAGCCTCCGCAGATGCAGGGTGCTGCGCAAGAGAGGGCGTCCACGGTGACGGGAGTTGCTCCTCGGTAGCGACACTGCTGAGAGCGAGCGACGCGACGGGAGGGCATCGACTATCAGCGCTCAGCATCCAGCAGCGGCTCCCCGCTTGCCAAGCCGGGGCTCGGTATACCACGTCATACATGCGCCACCTCCTCCTGCTCGTCCTGACCTGCGTCGCTCTCGGAGCGGCCGAGCGCGCACCGCTGCGGGTGGTCTGCACCACCACCATCCTCGCCGACATCGCCCGCCAGGTCGGCGGAGCGCACATCGAGGCGGTGAGTCTGATGAAGGCGGGTGCCGATCCGCACACCTACCAGCCGACTCCGGACGATGTGCGGCTGATCGCGGGCGCGCGTCTGGTGGTGGTGAATGGTCTGGGCTACGAAGGCTGGCTGGATCAGCTCATCGCCGCCGCCGGGGTTACGCGCGAACGGGTGCTGGTGGCCTCCACCGGGGTGGAGGCGATGACCGCGGGCGCCCATGCCCACAACGATGGTCGTCAGCACGGCGGCGATCAGGACCCCCATGCCTGGCACGATGCGAAGAACGGCATGCGTTATGCTGCCAACCTGCGTGATGCCTTCACCGCGCTCGACGCGGCTGGCGGTCCCGACTACGCCGCCTGGACCGATCTCTACCAGGCGCAGTTGCGGGTGGTTGATAGCTGGGTGAAGAAGCAGATCGCCACGTTGCCCAACGAACGCCGGGTGCTGGTCACCAGCCACGATGCCCTCGCCTACTTCGCCCGCGCCTATGGCCTGGAGGTGGTGCCGGTGGAGGGCATCGCCACTGGTCAGGAACCCGACCCCGCGCGCTTCAGTGCCCTGATCACCCTGCTGCGTAATCGCGGCGTGCCGGCGGTGTTCATCGAATCCACTGCCAACCCGAGGATCGTCGAACGTCTGGGCATCGACGCCGGCGCGCGCCTGGGCGGCACCTTGCTGTCCGACAGTCTCGACGTCGCGGGCCGCGCCGGTGACAGCTACCTGGGCATGTTCGCTCATAACACGCGGACCATCGTGGCAGCGTTGAAATAATTCACTGGATGCGTGCGGCGCGTGGCGTGCGGCATTCAGTCCAATGTCGTTAAGCTAATGAAGAAGAATCGGCCGCAGAGCCGCAGAGCCGCAGAGGAAAGGCTAAGCAGAGTCTTTTCCATCTCTGCGCCTCTGCGCCTCTGCGGCCAAATATCTTAGCTTTACAGCAACGGCGTTCAGTCATCGACGCACGCTCTCCGCTTCACGCCCTCGGTTCGCTAACGCGTCGGCGCCAGCCCCTCGCTCCGGCCGCCCTGCTGCACCACGCCGGTTATGCGGGGTACGGAGCCATCCGGGGTCGCGATCAGGATGTCTTCGATGGTCAGCACCTCGCCCGCACGCAGCAGGCCGATGTACCAGGCGAGACCTTCGCGCCGGCCGCTGGCGGTGGCGATCTCGCGGGCGATGGCGAAACCATACGATGGCAGGCGCGTGGCCTGGACTTCGGCGCCGGTGGCCTGGATCAGCACCCGCGCGGGATTGGTGAAGTCGATGAAATCCTCATCGCCCTGATTGCTCACGATGAGGGTGTGGTGCTGGTTGCCGAGCGGCTCGAGGCGCGCGACCACCTTCGCCGGCCGTACCATGCTGGTGGCGGCGGCTTCGACCTGGCTGATGGTCAGCGTGTGGGTGGATTCACGTCCCGGCAGGCGGAACAGCACCACGCCAGCGCAGAAACGCGGACGCAGACGGCGCAGATCGGCCAGCCGGTTGGCGATCCCGCTGGGCGTGGTGCTGGCGAAGACCAGCGCATGGCCGGCGTCGATCTGCTGATTGGCGACCCGGGTCGCCTGCGCGAAGCGCACGGTCAGCAGGTTCTCATCGCCGAGGCGCACCCGTTCGGCGGTACCGCCAGCGGTGAGCGCCTGCTCCGGTGAGACCGCCAGCGCTGGCCGGACGAGATCGCCCGCGGCGTTGTATTGGCTGCACTGCTCGTAGGTCGGCAGGCCGATGCGGTACGGCCGTCCGACCGCTTCGAGTCGGGGCACCACCCGTTCGAGGTCGCTGGCGCCGACCAGCGGTGTCTGGCCGCTGAGATCGATCGGCAGGTAGGTGTTGTAGAACTGCGGTACCACCAGATCGACGGCCTGCATCAAGGCCGCCAGATCTTTGCTGCGCGACCAGTCCAGCAGCATGGTGACCGAGAGATGGGTGCCTGGGGGGAGCGCGTCGCGCAACTGGCGGAGCACTTCGGCGTACGCGCCCAGGCGTCTGGTCGGCACGTCGCAGTCGAGCTGCACGCCGATGGTGGCCGCGGTGCGGTTGCGGGCACAACCGGCCACCACCAGCGGGATCAGGCGGGCGGCGATGGCGGGATCCATCTGGCGGGCGATGAGCGAATCGATGCGCACCACCAGGTGCTGACGTCGCCCTGGGATCGGCGCCGAGGGCCGGCCTTGCGGTTCCCACAGCCACTCGTCCTGGTATGGCGCGATCATGCCACAGAGCGAGAACACGTCGCGCCCGCCCAGGCGATCGAGCGCCAGACGCTCGGCGGTGCCGAGGGTACGGTTCGCGCCCCAGTCCCAGTAGTCGATGGGGAATCCCGCCGGCAACGCCACCTCGACGGCGGGTGCTGGAGCCGGTGCCGCGGGCCACGCTCCAGCCAGCGCGAGGGCCGCGGTCACCGCCAGCACCAGCGCGATGATGCCGCTCACGCGCCGGGTGGCGGGAGCGGCCAGCGGCGCGTTCGGCTGATCGTCCTCCGAGGTCGAGGTCACGCCCATCCCGCGCGGATGCTCACGTGATGTGCTGCAACGGGTCACCGTAGCCCAACACCACCAGGGTGCAGGCCTCGACCACCTTCAGCCCACGAGCACGCGCGGCACTGGTCAGCGGTTCGCCGTCGGCGCCGGGATTGAGCCACAAGACCTGCGGGCCGCAGGCGACGATCTCTTCGAGCATGCCCAGGCCGGCGGTGGGATTGACGTACATGCAGACGATGTCGGGCCGCCCAGGGAGCTCGCTGAGCGTGCGCGCCACTGGCAGCCCGGCGATCAGGCCGCCGGCCGGATGCACCGGCCACACGGTGTAGCCGCGCTCGCGGTACTTCAGCACCGCCTGATGGCTGTAACGTTCGGGCTTGTTGGAGGCGCCGACGATGGCGACGGTGGGCATGGCGTACCTGGATGGGTGCGGATCGGCAGCGTGCGTCTCAAGAAATCGGTCTCGGTCCTTGCTCCCCAAGGGCGGCGTGCCGAGCATCCAACCCCGCCACGGACGGCAAGCACGATGGAGCACATGGATGTCGGATGAAGTGACGGAAGACCCGTTGATCGATTTTCTCTCAACCTTTGCACAGGATGCGATCTTCCCAGGGCGCGCGCGGCTGTTCTGCGATCAGCGTCTAGTGGGATCGCTGCCGGCGGACCAGCGCAAACGCTGCGAGTGGTCCGGCGCCAGCGGCGGGCTCCTGGTGGGCGCCGCGGTCGGGGCCGCTGCCGCCGAAGGTCCACGCGGTGGCAGCGTGGTGGTGGTGGTGCCGGCGTCGGCCTGCGCGGAGCCCCTGATGCTGGCCGCCGGCAGCATGGCCGTGCGGTTGCAGCTCGCGTCCTTGACGCTGGCGGTGATCGGCAGCGATCCCGCGGTGATGGCGCCGCTCCTCGCCCTCGGCTTCGCCGCGCGTGGGCCCGGCCCGGTGGTGCGCCTGTTCGCGCCACTCGAGGCGGCCTCGCTGCCGCCCGCGGCCGATGTC
Source organism: Planctomycetota bacterium (assembly GCA_031425255.1). Classification (GTDB taxonomy): domain Bacteria; phylum Planctomycetota; class UBA11346; order UBA11346; family UBA11346; genus BOG-1363. The sequence continues at coordinate 1,059 of JANPIY010000292.1, read as the reverse complement.
CGGCGCGAATGGCAGCCGGTGCACATGCGCACGCTGTTGCCGGGAACGCTGCCGCCCTGGCCGCTCGATGCGGCCAGCCTGCCCACGGCGGCGGCCAGCGATTGGCTGGCCTGGCTCGCCATCCGCGAACCGGATCTGGTGGTGGTCAATCTCGCGGCCGGCTGGCGCGAACAGATTCCGGGCCCGGCGCTGGTGTGTGCGCTGGCGCAACTCGCCGCCGAGGGTCGGCGGGTCTGCTGGCGCCTGCCCTCGGGCACCGACCTGCGCCCCTGGCTCGACGCCCTGCAGCAGGTCGGCCGCCGGGGTCTCGCACTCAAACTGCTGATCAATGCCAACGATCTGCCACCGCGCGCGAACCTCGCGACGCTCAACGGGTGGTGGGTGATGGTGCCGGCGGACACCCTCGAAGCGGCGGCGATGTTCGCGCATGCCCTCGACCACGAGGACCCCGTGCTGATGGGGCTGATCCCGAGCCTGCCGGTGGTGTTGCCGGCATGGCCGCCGCGCCAGGCCTACCACCCAGGACGGGGCCGTTGGTTGAATGTCGGTGCGGCGGCGACGCTGGCCTGTGATCAGCGCACGGTGGCGGTGGCCGCCGCGGCGGCCGCGGCGCTTGCGCAGGAAGGCGTGCTGGTCGGCGTGCTGCTGTGCACCAGCGTGCTGCCGCTGCCGGTGGGAGATCTCGATCGCGCCGGCCCTGGACCGCTGGTGGCATGCGGCAGCGACCTGGGCATCGCCCTGGCCTCGGCCATGACCGATCGCGATGTGCTGGTCGACATCGCCACCGACGTCAGTTCACCGGCGCTGCTGGTGGCCGCGGTGCATCGGCTCATACGGCGGTGAAGAAACGCGGGCTCCGGGTCTCGTAGGCCGGATGCGCGCCATGCTGTGAAGCCACGATATGTGGCCGCAGAGGCGCAGAGGCGAGAAAGACGCTGCTTGGCATTTCCTCTGCGTCTCCGCGCCTCTGCGGCCGATCCTTCTTCGTTGGCTCAACAACTTTGGGATACACGCCGAGATCACGCGGGGAGTCATCTGGCCGTGATCGCCAGGGAGACC
>JANPIY010000291.1:0-13315 GCA_031425255.1 Planctomycetota bacterium | reverse complement strand
GTCCAGGGCGACGGTCTTGCCGCCACTGCGCAGGCCAGGGTCGATCGCCAGCACCGCCTGGCGACCATAGGGCGCCGCCAGCAGCAGGCCGCGCAGGTTTTCGGCGAACACTGCGATCGCTTCGGTATCGGCGCGTTCCTTGGCCTGGGCGAGGGCCTCGTTCTCGAGCGTGGGTGCGAGCAGGCGCTGATAGCCATCGACCACGGCCAGATCGAGCTGCTCGCGGCCACGCCCCTGATGACGGTCGGCGCGCAACCAACGCTGCCGCACCAACGCGAGCGCGGCCTCTTCCGGCGGCAGCGCGGACAGGCTGAGAGCGCCGGCCTCCTGGCCACGCAGCATGGCGAGCAGGCGATGGGAGGGACACCGCGCCAGCTCCTCATGCCAGTCGAACCAGTCACGGAATTTGGCGGCGGCCTCATCCTCGCGGCGGCCGCGCGCCACCGTCGACACCAGCCGCGCCTGGCGGCGGAAGAGCTGACGCACCTCGCTACGGGTGGGCGCATCTTCGCTGATGATCTCGGCGATGATGTCGCGCGCCCCGGCCAGCGCCGCGGCCTCATCGGGGACCCCCTCACCGATCAGCGCTGCGACCTCGGGAAAACGGCCACCAGCGAGCAGCGCTTCGGCCAGCGACGCCAGCCCGCGTTCGCGCGCCAGCTGGGCGCGGGTGCGCCGTTTCGGCCGGTACGGCAGGTAGAGGTCCTCGAGGTCGGCGAGCTGGCGGGCAGACCTCAGCGCGAGCAGCAGGGCCGGATCCTGCAGCCCGCGTTCCGCGAGCGAGGCGAGGATGGCGGCACGGCGTTTCTCGAGATCGCGCAGGCGGGCCAGGCCATCGCGGATGGCGGCGATGGCGACCTCATCGAGACCGCCGCTGACCTCCTTGCGGTAACGCGCGATGAAGGGCACGGTCGCACCCTCGTCGAGCAGGCGGATGGTGGCGTCGACCTGCGGCGGACGCAGCTTCAGCTCCGCGGCCAGGATGGCGCCCAGCGGCAACGGTGAGGGAACGTCGGCGCTGGTGACCATGGGCGCATGGTGTCGGCGCGGGCGGTTCGCCAAGGGTGGCCGCCGCCGCCGGACGCCGGACAGCCGGTGGTTGCGGACACGCACTGGCGTCGTCCCCCTGGTGAGCCCTGGCCGTGAGCTCCGACGTGCGACATACTCCCGCCCGCATGCCACCGGCGATCCGCCGTGACAGCACGGGAGCCGGGTGGTGAAACCACGCCTTCATCGTTGGTTGCTGATGGCTGCCGCCCTGGCGCCGGTGCTGCTCGCCACCGCGTGGGCCGTGGTGGTGCTGAGCCAGGAGGGCCGCCGTGAGACCACCGCCCGTTTCGCCACCCTCGCCGACCACACCGCGACCCACATCCGCGAACGGCTGAACACCTGCCGCGACGCCTTATGGGGCGGACGCGGATTGCTGCTGGCCTCGCAGATGGTCACCAGCGGGGAATGGCGGGCTTACGTCGCCGCTCTGCGCTTGGAGGATCGTTACCCGGCGATCAAGGGCATCGGCTTCCTGCTGCACGTGCCCGCGGGAAGTGAAGCCGCAGTGGTCGCCGATATCCAGGCGCAGGACCATCCGGATTTCCGCATCCATCCCCACCCCACCAGCGACGGCATGGCGCTAGTGCGCTACCTCGAGCCGCTGGCGGGGAACCAGGCCGCCGTCGGCTACAATGGTTTTGCCGAACCCCGTCGCCGCGCCGCGCTGGAGACCGCACGCGACCTCGGCGGAGAATGCCTGACCGCCGCCATCCGACTGGTGCAGGATCTGCGCGCTGAACCCGGCTTCCTGCTGGTGGTTCCCGTCTTCGCCGGTGCCGACGCACCGGCCACGGTGGAGGCACGCCGGAGCGAGCTGCGCGGCTGGGTCTACGCCCCCTTCACCGCCCGCGACCTGCTGCAGCCGCTGCCTGGGAGCGAGGATCTGGCCGCCATCCTGGTGAGCGATCACAGCGACGGCGACCCCACACCGATCTTGCAGCTGGCGACCGGCGCACCGGTGGTGAAGGGCGGACTGCAGACCACTCGCGACATCGTCTTCGCGCAGCGCCGCTGGACGCTGACGCTGCAGGCGACCAACCACTTCCATGATTCGACCTGGGATCTGACCTGGTGGGCGCTCGCCATCGGCGGCCTGATCAGCGGGCTGCTCGGCAGCCTGCTGCTGCATCTGCAGTCGCGCCGGGAACGGGCCGAGACCGTGGTCGCTGAACAGACGCAAGCCCTGCAGCACAGCGAGGACCGCTGGCGCACCGCCATCGAAACCATCAACGACGGCTTCTGGGAACTCGATCTGCGTACCGATGCGGTCCTGGTCTCCCGGCGCTGGCAGGAGCAGCTGGGCTACCGGGTCGGGGACATCCCGCCGACCCGCGCGGGGTGGGAACTGATCGTCCATCCTGACGATCGCGGGTTGACGCGGAACGCGCTGAGCGATCACCTGGCCGGACGGACGCCGCTCTTCATCTGCGATCAGCGCATCCAGCACCGCGACGGCTCCTGGCGCTGGGTCCACGTCCGTGGCCAGGTCCGCCTCGATGACGCCGGTCTGCCGATCCAGATGTTGGGCTCGAGCACCGACATCACCGAACGGAAACTCATCGCCGACCGCCTGGCGGTCAGCGAAGCCAGCTATCGCGCGGTGGTCGACCACCTCTCCCTGGTGGTCTTCCGTACCGATGCCAAGGGCTGCCTCACCTTCCTCAACGCCGCCTGGAGCTCGCTCGCCGGCATGCCGGAAGGCGATGCCCTGGGCCAGCCCTTGGTGCTCTTCTTCCATCCCGAGGACCGCAGCACGGTCGCGGCCCTGCTCGATCGCAGCGGCGGCGCCGGCCCGCAGCTACGCCAGGAATTGCGCGTGCTCAACCGGACCCGCACCTACCGCTGGGCGGAGGTGGAGGCGCGCCCCCTGGCCGACGGCAGCGCGGGCTGCACCGGAACGCTCACCGATGTCACCCGCCGGAAACTCGCCGACCTCTCGATCCGGGCCTCGGAGGAGAAGCTCCGCGCGCTGTTCGAACTCTCGCCGCTGGGCATCGCCCTCTGCCGTCTCGACGGTTCGCTGCTGCAGGTCAACCAGGCCTACTGCGGCATCATCGGCTATAGCGCCGAGGAATGCCTGCGCCTGACCTTGTGGGACATCACGCCGATGGAGCACCAGGAGCAGGAGAAGCAGCAGGTCCAGGCGCTGGTCGAGAGCGGGCGCTACGGTCCCTATCAGAAGACCTTCCGCCGCAAGGACGGCATCCTGGTTCCGGTGGTGCTCAACGGCATCCTCATCCGCGATATCAATGGCACCCAATTGGTGTGGTCGTTCGTCGAGGACATCACGCCGCGGTTGGCGGCCGACAATGCCCTGCGCCAGTCGCGTGATGCGGCCGAATCGGCCAGCCGGGCGAAGAGCGATTTCCTCGCCACCATGAGCCACGAGATCCGCACGCCGATGAATGGCATCATCGGCATGTCGCGGCTGCTGCTCGGCAGCCAGCTGAATGCCGAGCAGCGCGAGTTCACCGAGATCGTGCGCTCGAGCGCCGACAACCTGCTCAACCTGCTCAACGACATCCTGGATCTCTCGAAGATCGAGGCCGGGCGGCTGGAACTGGAGAACATCCCCTTCGACCTGCGCGCCACCCTCGACGATGTGGTCGAGCTGATGTCCGGTCGCATCGTTGAGCGTCGCCTGGAGTGTGTGGTCGATTGCCATCCCGACCTGCCGCGCCGGATCCAGGGCGATCCGGTGCGCCTACGCCAGGTGCTGCTCAACCTGGTGTCCAACGCGGTCAAATTCACCCGCGTCGGCGAGATCGTGATCCTGGTCACTCCGCATGATGATGGCCGCCTGCGCCTGGCCGTGCGCGATACCGGAATCGGCATCGATCCCGAGGTGCGTGCCAGCCTGTTCACCGCCTTCTCCCAGGCCGACAGCACCACCACGCGCCAATTCGGTGGCACCGGACTCGGCTTGGCGATCTGCAAGCACCTGGTCGATCTGATGGGTGGCGAGATCACCCTCGAGAGCACCCACGGCGTCGGCAGCACCTTCACCGTCCTGCTGCCGCTGCACAGCGGTGATGATCCGCTGGTGAAGGCGGATCCCACAATGGCCGGACATCTGCTGATCCACCACGATGCTCCGATCGTACGGACGGCCTTGGCCCACCTCGCGCGGCATCTCGGTCTGACCACCGAACTGGTAGCCGACAGCAGTGAACTGATGGCGCGGGTGCGCCTGCAACCCGCGACCCTGACGCTGCTGGATGGCGACCACCCCCAAGCGCGCAACCTGGTCGCCGGGTTGGCGCCGAGGCGGGCGCTGGTGATGACCCACACGCCGGCGGCATGGCATGATGCTCCCGGCGTCGTGGTGCTGGCGAAGCCGGTGCGCATGTCGCGCTTCCTCCAGGCCATCGCCCAGGCCCAGGGCCGCACCCTGCCCAGCCGGACCAAGGCCCGGGCTTTCGGCAGGACCGCGGCGCGGCGCGGCCAGACCGTGCTGGTGGTGGAGGACAACCCGACCAATCAGCGGGTCGCGGTGGCGATGTTCCAGCGCCTCGGCTTCGATACCGTCACCGCCGCCAATGGCGAAGAGGCGCTGCGCGCGATGGAGCATTCCCTCAGCAGCAGCGGCCAGCCCTACGCCCTGGTGATGATGGATTGCCAGATGCCGGTGATGGATGGGTACGATGCCACCAGTGCCTGGCGCACCCGCGAAGAGCGCGAAGGGCTCGGCCGGCGGTTGCCGATCGTGGCCTTGACCGCCAATGCCTTCGCTACCGATCGCCAGCATTGTCTGGCCGTGGGCATGGACGACTTCCTCGCCAAGCCACTCCAGCTCGAAGAGCTGCTGGCCATGCTGGCGCGCGTCGTGCCGGGGTACGACGCGACTCCCGACGGGGACGGTTTCGCGGCGAACGCCCTGGCGCTGCCTGGTCACGACCTCGCCTTCGATCCGGCTGCGCTGCGCCGCCTGCGCTCGGCCACCGGTGACACCAGCATCATGACCGAGGTCGCCGAGCTCTTCCGCCTCGACGCGAGTGCGCAGATGCTGGACCTGCGCCGACTGACCGATCAGCAGGAGGCCACGCGCCTGGCGCGCGCGGCGCACAAGTTCAAGGGCGCCTGCCTGACCGTCGGCCTGAACGCCTGCGCCGCCTTGGCTGATCGCATCGACCGCAGCGCCAGCAGCGGCGACCTCACCTCGGCAGCACTAGCAATGAGCGACCTGGAAAGCCAGTTTCCCCAGGGGTTGATCGCCTTGGCGGCGGCGGCCGAGGAACCTTTCGACGAGTGATTCCTTGAAATCTCCCGTCCGACCTGGCGTGAGCTGTTTCCGAAACTACCTCGTCGTCCTATTCGCCGCCGCGCGCAAGCGGTCGATCTCCGCCGCCAACTGCTCGGGCGCGTGGTCGAGCCAGTACGAGACCAGGAACTCGTGTTTCGCGTCACCCTTGAGACCCAGCGCTTTGACCCACTCCTCTTCACTCCCGCGCGGGGGGTGGCGTTGGCCCTTGATGACGCCCTGGAGCGAGCCCTGGTTGTAACCGACCGCGCGGCAGAACGCGTGCTGCGATAAGCCAGCGGAGGCTAGAGCATCGACGAGGAGTTTGCCGATCGGCGTAGGCATTCGTCCACAGTAAGCGCGTCAGCGGAGGCCGGTAAATGCAGTTATTGCATTTAGCTATGACTGGTCACCCTCGCCGCCATGACCGACCCGTCCCAGGACCGGATCTGCACCCTCTGCCATAGCCGCTACACCCCGGAACGTGGTGTGATGGTGGTGGGCGGAGGAGCCTGCATCGTCGTCATGGTCGCGGTCATCACGCTTGGCGAGGTGATCAAGCCAGGCGTCGTCCTGGTCATCGCCCTCTCCGTTGGCGGTGCGCTGTGCTGCGGTGGCTTGGTGTGGTGGTTGATCGGCGCACGCGAACGCACTTGCACCGTCTGCGGCAGCCGCCTGACCGTGCCACTGCTGAGTCCCGCCGGTGTCACCCTGCACGTACGCCAGACCTGGAACGGGTTGCAGAGCACGCAAGCCGAAGCTGATCTGGCTGGTCGATCCCTCACACCCTGACGACCATCTCCACCCTGCTCCGGTTGATGAAACCTTCACCATCGCACGACCGCCGGTCGCCGTCAGCTATTTCACCCAATCGTCCGTGCGGAAGGGAGACGCGGGAAGACCCCCGCGATTATAGAGGTTGGCGCCCGCGGGATTGGCGGCGAAGGCATACCGTACCGCGACCGGAACGGGGACCTGCGGCGAGGAGACCACCACCGCATCGCCCGTGATGACGGCGTCGGCCCACACCCATTTCCGGTCCTGGCCAGCGATGGCGAACCGTTGCAGCTTGCCGTGCGCCTGCGCCGTCGCAGGTCCACGTCCTTCCTTGTGTCCGACCATGAGTCCGCCGGCCATTCCGCTGAAGGTGATGGTCGCCTGGCCTCCGGCGATGGTCATGCCCTTGAACATCGGGCCACCGGGTACGACCTCCTGCTTGCCATAGACATGGTGGGCTGCCAACGCTGCGAGGCGTTCTCCGACGTCGTACTTGTTGGTCGGATGGATGTCGTCGGCCTGGCCGATGTCGATGGTGACGGCCATATGGGTATTGGTGATGTCCAGACACCTGCTCTGGCTCTCGCGCATCAGCGCCCAGTTCTCGATCACCGCCGGATCGTCGCTGGGCGTTCCGTAATTCGGCAACTGGACGTAGAGGAACGGCAGGGCTTCATCGGCGAACAACCGGCGCCAGGAATCGATCAGGGTGCGTTTGGCGGTGGGATAGGCGGCGATCAGCGGCGGATTCAGTGAATTGCCTTCCGCCTGGTACCAGACGATCCCCCGCAGGGCCATGCCGGCGAACGGCGCGATCATGGAATTGAAGCGGGTCGTGCAACGCGGCCGGAACGTGCTGCTTTCGCTGAAGGGATGCGGCGGCTGCCGCTCGGCCTTCTCCCATTCTGCGAAGGCCTTGGTGATCTTGTCCGCCAGTGGTTTCATCCCAGGGGTTGCCAGGATGGCCTCGCGCGACAACCACAGCTCGATGGCGGTGCTGCCCTTGGCGGCGCGCAGAATGCCGATCGGTACTCCGGTCTGGGCATGCAGGGAACGCGCGAAGTGGTAGGCCACGGCCGAGAATCCACCGATCGTTTTCGCATTGGCCACGGCCCAGCTGCCCTGGATGTCGCTCTGCACTTCGGTGGCGGAAACGTCCTTGGCCCCGAACTGCCGGATGAACGGCTGCTCTGCCGCCTGCACGTCAGCGGGATATTCGGGGATCTTCGAGAAACCGCTCATCCCCATCGACATGTTCGACTGACCGCTGCACAACCAGACGTCGCCCAGCAGGATGTCGGACCGCGTGAGGGTCGTGGTACCCTTGGCGGTCAGGACGAGTGGCTGCGTCGACGACGGCTGGGCCGCCAAGGTGACCCGCCAACGCCCATCGGCGCCGGCCGTGGTCGTCGCGCTGCTGGCTCCAAGGGAAACCTCGACGGTCTCGCCCGGTTGGGCGGAGCCCCAGATCGGCAGCGGTCGGTCGCGCTGCAGAATGGCGTGGTCGTGGAAGAATGCCGGCATGGCGATCTCGGCGTGGAGCTCTCCGATCAACAGACCCAGCAGCAGGGGGAGGAGGCTCGGTCGTTTCATGTTCGATGATGTCCTGATGGGATGCTCGCCAGTCGGTGCCTCGCATCTTGTGCGATCACCATGTCGCGTGGCTCGAATCCAAACAATTTCGGGTTCCTCGGCGAGATGAGTGGGTTGGGAAATTGCAAGCACGTGGTCCGCTCTCGGGATCAATGGGAGAAAGGCTGGCCGCAGAGGCGCAGAGACGCAGAAGAAGACAAGAACAGGGGCTTTTCGTCTCTGCGTCTCCGCGTCTCTGCGGCCCGATCCTCTCATTGACCGCACCGCTCCCACTGATCACGCCGGAGAACCTGCAGCGCCCACATGGGCGCCAAGAGACTCTGCGGTTTGAACGGCCCTACCGCGCTCGGTATGCGGCTTCATGCGGGAAACGACTTTCTCATCGCAAAATGCATGGCCACGTGATGGCCATCCATGCACCTTGCAAACTTGCCGCGCCAGCCGCGGAACCGCATAGTGCAGGCCATGTCTGCACACTGTCCGACCACAGGCATTCCATGAATGCCATCGCCTGGGGAGATCATCTACGCTTCATCCTCGAAGAGGGATGGAACGACGTGCTGCATTATTTCAGCGGCCCCTTGTGGTGGGCGCTGCTCGCCTTCCTGCCCTTCATCCTGTTCGATCTGCGCCGTTTCCTGGGGCCATCGGTGGTGCTGCTGATCATGCGGTGGTTCGGTCTGCCACGCGATCAGGGTGCGCGCTACGACCGCTTCCTCGCCACCAGGCCGAGCGTGAGCGTGGTGCTCGCCGGCTACAACGAACAGGAGGCCATCGTCCCGGCGATCCGGTCGCTGCTGGAGACCGGGTATCCTGGGCTCGAGATCATCGTCGTCGATGATGGCTCGGAGGATGAGACCTACGCCCGGGCCCTGCCCTTCGCTGAACGCGGGGAGATCCGTCTGGCCAGGAATTCGGCCAGCACCGGACGCGGAGGCAAGCCGGCGGCGATGAACCTGGGAACGCGCCTGGCGACCGGTGAATTCGTGGTCTACCTCGATGTCGACACCTCCTTCGACCGTGACCTGCTGCGCCATCTCATCGGGCCTTTCGCTGATCCAGCCGTCGCGGTGGTGGCGGGCAATCTGAAGGTGCGCAATCAGTGGGTGAGCTTCTGGACCCGCATGCAGGCGGTGGAGTATCTGGTGGCGATTGGACTGCATCGTCGCTGGCTCGATCTGTTCGGTGCCAATTACATCGCCAGCGGTGCGTGCGGTGCTTATCGCCGGTCGGTGGTCGACAGCTTCGGCGGTTGCGATGTCGCCACCGCCGAGGACCTCGACAACACCCTCAAGGCGCGACGTGCCGGCTGGAAGGCGGTGTTCGCTCCGCTCGCCATCGCCACTACGGATGTGCCGGAAACCTTGGCGGTACTGGTGCGCCAGCGCATCCGTTGGGACCGCGATCTGGTCCGCATGGCCTTCCGCAAACACCTCGACCTGCTGATCGACCGCCGGGTGGGCACCTGGCTGTCGATCGAACTGTGGCAGGTGCTGCTGACCTCGGTGGTCGTCAACGTCGCCTTCATCGCCTATGTGGCGATCATGGCGGTGGTCGCCCCGGCGGTGCTGATCGTGGTCTATGCGCTGTGCCTGGTGATCTATGCGTTGATGTCGCTGATCAGTGTCGCGACCGCGTTGTGGCTGAGCGAACGGCGCCGCGAAGAGCTGCCACTGCTCGCCTGGGCACCGCTGCTGCCGCTCTACAACGAAGTCATCTTCCGCTGGGTCCGCATCTATGCCACCGTGCTCGAACTCCTGCGCATCAACCAGGAGGACACCTATCTGCCCCAGTCGGCGTGGCGCAATGCGCGTTTCTAGAATCGCTCCCGTGGGCGTTGGCTCAATCCCGAGAAGGATCCATTCATGAACGAGGCCTGTCGCATCCTGCTGATCTGCGATGACGAGCTGGGCGGTCTCGAGCTGCGCCGCCTCCTCGGCAACGAACTGCGTATCGAACCCATGCTCGGCCAGGGTCGACCGCAGGTCATCGCCCTGGACGTCGAGGAGGTGGTGGCCAGCGGCACCTGGGAGATCGGGGTCGCCCATCGACGTTACCAGCTCTGCATCGTCGCCGTCAGCGCCGCCTCGCCGCTCGCCGAACTGGCGAGGAATCCGGCGCTGCGCGCCAGCATCGCGGCGATGCTCCACCTGGTCGAGAACGGCAGCGCCGAAACCGTGGCCCTCCAGCTGCGACCAGGCTGCGATCGTGTGCTGACCGCGCCGTTCTCGCGCAGCGGATTGCTCCATGCGATCGAACGCCAGCTCCTGACGGTGCTGGCCGGCCCGGCGCCAGCGTTGAGCGACGGTCGTTATCTCGCCCTGCTCCATGGTTTGGCTGAACGCGGTCAGCGGCGGATCATGCCGCACCTGGTCGCCGACGATCCGCAGGGCTGGCGGTACCCGCAGGTGACCGAGCACTTCGGGCTCGAAGCCGAGGCGCCGGTCGTGCTCGAACGACTCGTCGATCGTGGCATCTGCACCCGCGTCATCGCCCATCGCCTCCGCGCCTGTCCAACCTGTGCCGGCCACCATCTGGTCTACGGCGAGACCTGCGCCCGTTGTCATGCGGTAGATTTCGTGCACGAGACCATGGTCCATCATTTCGCCTGCGCCCATGTAGGCACCGAGCAGGATTTCCGCCACGGTGACGGCCTGGTCTGTCCGAAATGCCACAAGCGGCTGCATCAGATCGGCCGCGACTATGAGAAGCCGACCGGCTGCTATCGCTGCCGGGCCTGCGCCTTCATCGCCACGGAGACCCGCGTCCAGGCACGCTGCCTGAGCTGTCAGGCAGAGCTCGCGCCGGAGCAGACGGTGGAGCGCCTGGTATACGCCTACGACCTGACGCCGCAGGCCGACGAGGCGGTGGCGGCCAACGATCTCGGCGGCCAGGACATGGCCACCGTCCTGCGCAATCACCACACCGGGCTCTACGCCCGCAGCTTCTTCCTCTTTTCGCTGCAGCGCGAGCTCGATCGTCTGCGGCGATATGCCGCTCCGCTCTCGCTGGTGCTGGTGCGCTCGACGCGCCTGGCCGACATGCGCAGCGAAAGTCAGGTGCGCTACAGCGAACATGTCCAGGCGATGTGGAAGGCGGCGACCACCGGCCTGCGCACCCTCGACATCCCCTGCGTATGGAGCGAAGGGGTGCTCGCCCTGATGTTGCCGGGGACCGCCCTGGCCGGGGCGGAGGTGGTCTGTCAACGCATCGCCACCACTTTCAATAGCAGCGCCCCGGCCGGCGATTCCACCACCGGGCAGGAACTGCTCATCGGCTGCATCCAGGCCGGCAGCGCGCATGTCGATGCCGAGGCCCTGGTCCGTGATGGGCTCGGTGCCCTCGCGCCGCGTGGTACCACCGCCAGCGATATGGTGGTGCTGGCTGATGATGTGGTGTTCGGCGAGCCGTCGGAGCCGCGCGGATGAGCATGCTGCACGCGCTCTCGGCCGTCCGCTGCGCCGGACGATTGCCATGCCTCGGCCTGGTGGTCTTGCTGCTGGCGTTGTCGGGTGTGGCTTGCGCACGCCGCGATCAGGCCGGGGTGGAGCAGCAGATGGAGCTCGACGCCCAGCGCCGCCTGTACCTCGGCCTGGCGCAACCGCTCATCGAGGGCGACCAGCGTCTGCTCGCCGCGCTGCCGAGTGCACGCAGCCGGACCAGCGCCTTCACCCTCGATGCTGCCGGCGCCAAGCCGCTCGCCGTCCCGCCAAGCGCGGCGGAGGTCGCTCGTGAAGAGGTGGCGGTGTTCTTCATCCTCGAACGCGCGACGGGTGCGGCGGTCTACCTGCTCGATCCGCGCAGCATGCGGCTGGAGGAGGTCGCGCCCGGCCCGTGCCGGATCCACCGGGGTGTGCTGGTGAGCCGCACCTGGGGCATCCGCGACAGCGCCCTCGAACTCTTCCGCTTCGACTTCACGGTGAGTGGATCGGAGGTCACCGCGACCGGCCACACCAGGCTCACCCATGACGGTGGCAATGGCCTGCCGGTGGCGGTGCCCGCCCAGCGCCGCGTGGTGTACCTGCATCGCGTCGATGATCAGCGCACCCGTCTGATGTGCCTCGACGAGGACGGCGGTGCGCCGCGTCCGCTGTTCGAACCCCAGCCCTTCAGCGTGCTGCATGTGCGCCGCGACGGCGACGGCATCGTCTTCGCCGCCAACCCGGATGGCGCCTATCGACTCTATCGCAGCGACCTGACCAGTGGGAACCTGGTGCCCTGGCAGGAGGCGACGTTACCGGATCAGCAGCCGGCGGCGGTGGTGTTCGCGCTGGGGGCCGACGGGCTCGCACCACAGGTGGCCGAGGTTCCGGACGAACTCTCGCTGGAGGTGGTGGCGGCCCTGGTCGAGGCGCGCAACCCGGCGGTGACGCGCCGGCGAGCCTTGCTGGCAGCGGCGCTGATCGAAGCCCATGAGTTGCGGCTGGCGAATCTGCCGTCTATCGGATTGGGCGCCTTCTATACGCCGGTGGTGGGAGTCTTCACCGACCCGGTGGGATTTTCCGGCGATTACCTCGCTGAAGGCGTCATGCGCGGCCTGATCGGCGTGCTGCAGCCGTTGCTGGAGTGGGACCGTAATCACGCCCTCAGCGAAGCCGGTCGCGTGCGCGCGGCCATCGCCCGCGACGCGCTTGCCGAAGAGCTCAATCGCCAACTGGCCGAGGCCGCGCTCACCTTCGTCGCCTGCCAGGCGCTGCAGGTGCGGATGCAGCAGGATCGCGCGCTGCTCGCGCTCGCCGAACGCGCGCGGGTGGTCTACACCCGTCAGCACGCGGCGGGCCAGGCCGGCAGCGAGCAGCGGGTGCTGGTCGAGCAGGAACTGATCGCCTGCCGCGCCGAGCTTATCAGCGATGAACGTTGGCTGCGGGTCCTGCTCGATCGCCTGAAGGGCCAGTGCGGTCTCGCGCTGTCGTGCGCCAGTGTCCCGCAGCGCACGGTGGTGCCATGGGAGGAGGTCGAGATCGCGGATTACCCGGTGCTGTTGCGCGTCGCGCTGCTCAACCATCCGCATCTCAGCGCTGCCCAGGCGGCGCTGCGCGAGGCGTTCTTCGCCGCCCAGGCCGGTTCACGTTACCGGCCAGCGCTGAACGCCTCTGCCGGTTACGCCCGGTCGTTCGAACCTGGCGGCGATCCGCTCGACGATTTCGTGAGCCTGAGCCTGAGTGGCAACCTGCCGCTGGCATGGTTCAAGGATCGCGGTCTGCAGCGCGATCAGTCGGCGCACCTGGATGCCGCCCTGCGCGCGGGCGCGGAGGCGGCGAGCCTGGAGATCCGCCGCGATCTCGCGGATTCCTGGGCGGCGTTCCATCAGGCGCGTGGCGCTCTGGCGACGCAGCGGGCGCAACTGCGCAGTGCGCGCGAACACTGGCGGATCGCCGGCCTGCGCGCGCAGCGCGCCCAAGCCGGTGAACGTCCCATCACCGTCAACGACCTGCTCGAGCACGAACGCCGTGCGCTGATGGCTGAGCGCCTCGAAGCCGATCGCTGGCGCGAGGTCGCGGAGCGTTACATCCGCATCATCCAGTCGCAGGGTCTGGCCAATGGCCTGGGGCGAGGCGCGCCATCCGCCCGCCCATCCGCCTCGGCCGAAGCTGAAGGAAAGACCACGAGTGCGGAAGCGGTGGCTCCTTCGTTACCGCCGGCGTCAGCGCCGTC
>JANPIY010000290.1:0-12549 GCA_031425255.1 Planctomycetota bacterium | reverse complement strand
CTTCACCCCCTTCTACCAGGCCGCGGCCGGTCGCCGGCGCAGCGATGGGACCGGCCTCGGACTGGCGTTGAGCCACGGCTTCGCCGAGGTGCTGGATGGGTCGCTAGGCGTCTGCAGCAATCCAGGCGGCGGCGCCTGCTTCACTCTCGTCCTGCCGGTGACGATCAGCGCGGCGGCTGGACCGCAGCCACGGCGACGCCGGATCCTCGGCCTGGCCTCAGGCCAGACCGCGCCCAGGGTGCTGGTGGCCGAGGATCAGGCCGACAGCCGCGAACTCCTCGCAGGTCTCATGCGGGCGGTCGGCTGCGCGGTGGAAGCGGTCGGCGACGGCGCCGCAGCGGTCGTCGCCTGCCGTCGTGAGTTACCGGACCTGATCTGGATGGATATGGACATGCCGGTGCTGGATGGCCTGGGCGCCACCGCCGCCATCCGCTCCGATGCGAAGACCCAGCCGGTCATCGTCGCCCTGACCGCGGCGGCCTTCGTCGAGGATCGCCGACGCATCCTGGCGCAGGGCTGCGACGAGGTGATCCACAAGCCCTACAGCGAAGAAGCACTGTTCATGACCATGGAGCGTCTGCTGGGGATCCGTTTCCTGTGGCAGGAGCACACCGCCGCCGCGGCAGCCGACCCTGGACTCGACGATGCCGGTCTGCGGGTCGCCTTGCACGGGCTCAGCCTGGAGCAACGCGAACGCCTCCGCCTGCTGGTGGTCACCGGCGATCTGGAGTCCATCGCCGGGATGACGGCGGAGTGGCCGGACCGTGGCTTGGCGCAGGCCATCAACGGACTGTGCGAACGCTACGCCATCGATCACCTGCTGGCACTGATCGATGGTGGAGTGACGCCGGAAGCCGGGGCGGCGGGCTGATCCGGCAGTCGCTTCAGCGGGGGGCATAGCCTGCACTCGCACATGCAACGGCGCGGGCGAAGTGAGATATTGCATGACATCGCTGACCGGAAGCACTCGTCGCTGAGCTCGTTTTGGCACGCTATTTGTTAGATTCAGCGACGTTCCCGAAGGTCCCTCCACCCGTCTGAGCGGATGCCAGTCCAGCCGCGGACGGCGCAGACGTGCGGGCTCCAGCGCTGCGCACTCCTCGCCTTTCGGTCAACTTCTGCCATGGGCCCATAAGACATGACGAACCTTTCCCGTGCCCATCCTGCGATTCCCAGAGAGGACGGCACAGTGCGTGCTCAATGGCCCGTATCATGGTTCATTCCCTCGCCCTTGCTGCCGTGGTCTGGTCGGCTGGTCTGGCGCTGTGCGCGGCTGAGAGCGGCAGCACGGTCTACCTGACCTTCGACAACGACTTCATCGCCGACAGCGATGACGGCTACACCAGCGGCTTTCAACTCGGCTATGTCTCACCCGCGAAGGACTCCTTCAGCGCTGGCCCGGTGCCGGCGGGGTTCGGGCGGTGGCTCGATGGTGTGCCGCCGCTCGATGCGGACGACCGGCAGCGCTTCCTCTCCTACAGCCTGGCCCAGCGCATCTTCACTCCGCAAGACACCAAGAGCAGCGAGGTGGTCGAGGGCGACCTTCCCTACACCGGTCTCCTGGTCCTCAGTGGCACGGTCGCAGCACAGAGCAGCCACCATCTCGATGCCTACACCCTCACCGTGGGAGTGACGGGCGAGGCTTCGCTGGCCGAGGCGAGCCAGCGCAGCAGCCACCACGTGCTCGGCCACAACGATCCGCAGGGCTGGGACCATCAGCTCGATTTCGAACCCCTGCTGAATCTCCTCTACGAACATCGTTGGCGGGTCTGGGATGGTCGCACGACCCACACCAACGGCGATCTCATCGTCAGCGGGAGCGCGGCGGCCGGCAACATGATGACCATGGTCACCAGCGGCGTGGGCGTGCGCTGGGGCCATAACGTTCCCGATGATTTCTTCGTCCCGCCACCGTTCTTCGGCGAAGAGACCGTCGGCGCCTTGCCGTACGACCCCAGGCGCAGCGGCACGATGGCGGTCTATCTTTCCTTCAGCGTCGATGTGGCGGCCTTCGCCAATCTGATCTACCTCGACGGCAACACCTTCTCGGATTCGCATGAGGTCGATCACGATCACTGGTACGCGCGCGCCCATCTCGGGCTCCATGTCCACGTCTGGCGCACGGCCTTTGCCGTCTCCATCGTGCATGCGACGCTGCCCTGGGATCGCCCCGATGGCGACACTACCGAAACCTATGGCCGCTTTTCACTGGGCTGGCGCTTGTGAGACCTTTGAGTCGGGGCGCGGGTCGATCCCGATTCCGCCTCACCAGACGGATGGCTCGATGAGCAACCGTTGCACCCAGCGGATGGTGCCCACCAAGTTGACGCTGTTGGGCTGGGAGCGTTTGTACTTCGCGGACGACTCCTGGTTGGCGTTCTTCGCGCGCCACAGGTAGTAGTCGATGCCGCCGTTGTTCATGAAATCATTCTGGATGTTCTGGTAATCGTTGCTGGCCACGGCCGCGGACCACTCGACGCGGTACCACAGACGGACCTCCTGCTGCTGCAGGATCTGAAAGAATGCCGGATCGCCTCCGAACAACTCGGCCTTCCCCGCGGCGATGACGTCGCTCCAGGAGCGGAAGCCTTCGGTACCTCCGCAGCCGCAGCTGACCAGGAACGTCGCCGGCCCATCGCGGTGGACCCGGAACCAGGACGCATTTCCGCTCCCTGGACGGGGGCGCTGGTCGCCGTGGACGTAGTCCTTGCCGCTCAGCCCCTGTTGGCCGTCGTCCCACAGATCGGCGACCAGCGGCAGCGGGTCGCAGGAGGTGGCCAATGGAAGTCCTGAGGTCGCGCCGGACGTCGCGATGGGATTGGCGGCGACGGTCTGTTTGATCGCGAACGGTGGACGCTCCATGACATACATCGGGAAACGCGCGATGGTGCCGATCGGAAAGTGTGGACTGGGGTAGGTCAGGGGATCGCGCGTCGCGATCTCCGCATTGGTATAGCGGTGCGCTTTCGGTCCCATGAAACCATCACGGACGTCGATCCACCCGAAACCCTCGTCGCGGATGATGGTGCCGTCCGCTTGCCGCTGCTGCCAACCCAGGCGGGACGCTTCCTGGATGTAATTGCACGCCGCAGCGAGCATCACATGCGCCTGCGTCATCCGCACCACATGGTCGGACTCTTCGATGTCGCTGCGCATCCGCACCAGGAAGGCCAAGGCGAGGCTGGCGATCAGCGCGGAGATGCCTGCCACCATGATCAGTACCGTCCCGGCGCGAACAGGACGATGACGGCTGGTGCGTTTCATGGAGCGAGCCTTGGGATCATGGGGAATCGAGGTGCTGGTACGCGGGGTCGGTGCGGTGATCCACGCCATCATTGTCCCACTGCGCCCAGCCGCCGCCGGGCTTGTTGCTGCGCTGCTGACGCGCACCCCGCAACGTCGTGCCGATGCCGGTGAAGCTGATCTCTGCCGCCTGACCAGAGATCGGGCTCACCCAGTGCACGCGCGCGACGCAGGCGAAACGCCCATGGGTGATGAAGCGCGCCGTGGAGTACTGCACCGTCGGCCAGGACTCGGGGCGGGCTGCCATGAAATCAGGACGCGAGGTCATCATGGCGCGGAAGTTCGCCATGCCCGACACCGTCGCGTATTGGCCGGTATCGAAGCGATCCTTGGCCATGCTGGTGTAGCCGCTGACGGGCATGGTGACGGCCTGGTCGAGCGGCACGATGGCATAGCTGCTGTCCTTGGTGCAGCGGTAGATGCCCTGGGGGAAATACGCCAGGCCATCGTCGTTCCGGAACTTCCCCTTATGGATCATCTCGTCGGGGATGCCGCCATGGTTGGTGCTTCCGGAACAGGAGGTGTAATAGGCATAGAGCGCATTCGCCGGCATGTACTCCGCCAAGGCATAATAGCCGAGGTGCTCCTTGAGCGTGGCCATGCGATTGGCGGACCACGTATGCCGTACGGGCGGCGACCCGTAGATGGCGCCATTCGGTGTGGTGGTGAGTGCTGGCTGCAGGTGGGTGTTGGCGAAGATGCCGTAGCGGCCGAAGGCGAGTTTGCTGGCTTCGTGTTCAGCAGGATTGCCACGCCACCAGGTCTTCGGATCGTGGGCCGCCCAGGGATCGACGGGATCCCAGACTGGCCTCGGGTCGTCGGCCGACACCGGCAGTTTCGCCTTGGCGAAGGTGTCTTTCATGGGATGGAACTGCAGCCCACGGCTGCGCAGGCGCTCGCCCCCACGCCGACCCCCGACGTCGAGGATGTTGCCATCGAAGGGGTCGTCGTAGGAGGTCCACAGATCCAGATCCTCCAGCGCCGCCAGATAACCGGTACGGACCAGGGAATTCTCCAACGATTGCCGATTGCTGAGGGTCACCGTCTGGCTGACCACGCGCAGGCCGGTCATGGCGGTGAGCAGGACCAGGGACCCGATGGTGATCGCGACCAGGGCTTCGATCAGGGTGAAAGCTTGTTGTGGCTTCATTGGCGACGAGTTCCTAACGGATGAGAGCGGGAACGCGCAGGTCGTAGAAATGGAAGCGCGCCACTTCGATGGCGCGCAGCCGTACGGACGGCGGCAAAGGACCCCGATCGAGCTTCGCATTGCAGTTGCGATCAGCCCCCCAACGGCCCGAAAAGATCTTCTTGGCGGTGGCCGAGGTCCCCTGCATGGCGCGACCGGGAGCGCCGCTCGGACCGCTGAAACTGCTATGTCCGTCGCTGTTGCCGGTGGTCGGGACCGCGGTGCCGGTCGCCTTCACCGCACTGTCCTGGGTGAAGGCGATGACCTTCTCCGGATTCATGTACCCGAACAATTGCCAGTCCAGCATCCCGGGGTTATCCATCAGCCACGCCAGGTTGCGGTTGGCGATCGGCGCTCCCTTCATGTACCGGCCGGCGTCCACCGGCGCGCTGGGAGCGGTTTCGAAGTCTGCATACGACTGCCAGTCCACGATCCAGAACACCAGTTGGCGACAGCGCTCTGCCGGCGTAAACGGCGCCGTCAGGGTCGAGTGGTCGGGATTGCCGAAGATCGTGGTCGCCGGGTGCAGGGGATCGAAGGTACCCGCCGGAATGGGCAACGACGGGTAGGTGAAGCTGCGCCCCAGGTTGGTGATCGGGCGCGGGGTGACCGGGCGCCATTGCCGGGCGGCGACGCCACCGCTGCCGAAGATGGTGCCGCTGAGCGGTTCCGACCCGAGATCGAATTCGATGAGCGGATGGTCCATCATGGTGGCGCGCTGCAGTGGTCGTGGCGCACCCCAGTCATAGGGATAGGAGGCCGCGAACTGCATGGCCATGCGCAGGCATTGGTCGTGATACGAAACGATCAGGTCATGGGTGAGCAGGAGTTCCGGGGTGTCCACGTCGTGGATCCGCACCGACGGTATTTCCACCCCGAGCAGCAATTCGGCGTGGGTATGGTACCCCGTCAGACACGTCGCGGCGTGCGACAGGAAGCGCATGGCGAGCACCTGTTGCCAATAGCGGCTGACGGCGCCGTTGTAGAAAGGTGCGGTCGCGGCCGGTGGTCCGCTCGTCCCCGCATAGAAGTCGGAACCGCTGAAGCTGCCGTCGGTGATCTTCTTGCCGCAGTACCACAAGGCGACTTGCAGATAGGCCACGGCCGAGGCTTTGTTGTGGGCGGTCTCGTGATGCCAGTACCCGTACGAGGGCGAGCCCGGCTCGTCATCCTCCTTGCGCAGGAAGACGCTCGCCACATCGGCATCGTTGGAATTCTCCCACAGGTAGGCGTAACCGTTCTGATCCACTGCGCGCAGATCATCACCGACCGGCAGACGATCGGGGTGCCCGGCCGACCCGGTGCTCGTATCGCGATGATTGCCATGGGCCGGGGGTGACGGGTAGGCGGTGTAATAGGGCCACGCCTTCCAGGGGAACGCGTACAGCGCGTTGTTTTGCGCATAGCCGACCACCCCGATCACCAGCTTCTGCGCCTCATTGGGTGGCATGGCCGAGCCGGAGGCGGCCTCGTTGAGACCGGTGGTGGCCAGGGGCTGGGAATAGTAGAGGTACCCCCCTTCGTCGAGGATACGGGCCATGGTGCCGCCATCGCTGTCGACCCGGCGAGCGATCTCGAGCGGCAAGGGGAATACCCCGAAGCGGAAACTCGACAGACGGGCTTCCAGATCAGGCGCCGTATTGCGGGAGGTCACATGCACGTCCCAGGGCTGCGGCGCTTCCGCCTCGAACGCCGGGTTGGCGTTGTGCGCGCTGTTGTAGACCTCGATCATCTCCATCGCCTTGGCGCTGGCGTACACCTTGAAACGCGCCTGCTGCTGGGCCTGGAGTCCCTTGGGCATGAACAGCATCACGCTGACGACGCCGAAGGCGATGATCAGGAGCGAGATGGAGATCTCGAAGAGGGTGAACCCCTGGACGGAGCGCCGGGCGCCGGTTCGCGAGCGGTCGTGAAAGAGGCAGACGCGCATACTGTGATTGCCGGGGTTCCGGCCTCGCGGGCAGAATACCCGCTAACTCTTTTCACCCCCCGGGCCTGCAGCACTCCAGCCGGGCCTGGCACGCGGCCCCAGGCGCCTGCGATCACGGCCGCTGCTGGGATTCAGCGCATCCATCCATGGCCACCGAATGGATGAGCCGCCAAGCCTCGGCGATATAGAAGCTGCGATCGAGCATCACCAGATCGGCCATCGACCAGCCGCTGATGTCCATCGCCAGGCGTGCGTGATGGCCGTGGGTGACGGTGGTGGCGCTGGCACTCCCCAGCGTGCGTCGCCGCAGCGGCGGACCCCCGAAGCCGACGTACCAGCGGGCGATCCTCCCGACCTTCTGCTCGCCATGCACCAACACTGCGTCGCTGCGGGTCCGCTGATGGAAGAGGAAGCCACGTACCTGATCAGCGGCAGCCACGGTCTCCTCCGGCTCGATCCCATCGATGAGCCAGCGGATGGCGGCGTCACGGATGATCGCACCGTCGCCCTTGCTGCCATCGCCGAAGGCACCGCGGGCCTTGATTCGGCCGGCGCTGGTCACCGCCAGATAATTGTTCACATCACGGCGATAGAAGGCGCGGTAGGGCGTGCGTTCGAGGGTGAGGTTGGCGGCGCGTTCCCAGGTTGTGATCACCTCTGGCAGCTGCCGCTCCCAGTGGTCGCGTGCCACCCGGATGGTGACCCCGTCGGTATTGGCGCTGAGCACCTGTGCGCCCGCAGCGGTCAGGGCTTCGATCAGCATGAGCAGGGCGAGCTGGCCGTTGAGCGTGACGCGGAAGGCATCAGGAACCGAACGGATGCTGCTGAAGGTGTCGTTGAGCTTGCCGTAGATCGAATTGATGACGATCTTCAGGGCCGTCGCCGTGCGCTTGTCGCCGGCGTCTTTCGCCGCCACCCGCTGATCACGCATGCGGCGCACATGGTCGAGAAAGGCGGGACCATAATGAGCGGGATACCAGCCTTCATTGAGGATGAGGGACGGGTAGTAGCTGGTCACATCGAGATCGAGAATGGCCGTGCCCTCGTCGGCGCACCACGTCCCTGGCGTATCGAGGGAATGCAGGCCGCCAGTGCCGAGCTGATAACGCACCCCACCGGCTTCGAACACCATTCCAGGCAGGTCCGGAATCCCGAGATGGGCACCGCCGCGCTCGGTGATGTGCAGTGTCCCGGCGTTCAAACCTTGGAGCAACGTACGATAGGGTGGCGTGGTGAACGCGATGCGCGGCGAGATCAGCTCGCCGAGCGGCCAGTGCCGCGGCCGGTTGGCGGGATTGGCGGCAGCGGCGGCTTTCAGTTGGGCTCGGGTGACACCGGTCGCCCGACGCGCGAGATCGGCCAGGGTGGTCTCGGCGATGCCGGCCTCGGTGGTGGTGTAGATGGCGTCGGACTGACCATAGAGGCTTTGCAGCACCTCCCGCATCAGCACCAGATCCCAATTGTGCTGGAGCAGACGCACGGTCGCCGCGACATCGTTGAGACAGTAGCGCACCACCTCGGCGATGGCTGAGGCCGGCACCGGCTGATCGAAGGGATGCGGCGATTCGGCGACCAGATCCAGGCCCAGCTTGCACTCCCATTCCTTCAGCGAGCCGCGGCCGTTGAGCAGCTGCCGGACATCGATGCTGTAGGCCCACGGAGTCGCTCCCCAGCGGAGTTCGCTCGGCGCGCGATCCTCAATGATCTGCGCGGAGAGAGCGAGGACGTCGGCGCAGGTGGCGGCGCGTCGCTGCAGCAGCAACCGCAGCACCGGATCGTCATAGTCGACATTGTTGAAGCCGGCGAAGACCTTGCCTGGATCGTCCAGGAAATCGGCGAGGTCGTTCCAGCAGCCATGATGGAATACTTCGGTGGTGGTGCCGTCGGTGAAGATGTGCAGCACCAGGTTGGGGAAGACCTCGGTGTCGTAGACCCACACCCGCCCGCCACGCGGTGCGCGCGGGATGTCCATCGGCGGCAGCAACGTTCCCCGCGCACGCAGATCGTCGATCACCGCATCGATCACCGCGCCTGGCAGCGGCGAGCCGTCCGGCGGCAACCTCACCACGCCAGCGGGCGGCGCTGGCGCCGGGGTCACCTCGGAAACCCCGCGCTCATGCGCGAGGATGAGATCGAAGATCGTGGGGTCGTCGGCCATGTCAGGATGCGGGCTGCGCCCGCGTCGTGCGGAGTGCGCAGTGCGCAGTGCGCAGTCTCAGCGCGAAGGTCGACCGTCGGCGGCATCGCAGCACTGGTGTCGAGGCTGGTGGGCTGCCACCGCCAACCATGAAACCTCGCACCTCGCACCTCGCACTTCGCACAGCGGTCTGCTCGTTCATGGCACCAGCATGATCTTGCCGCTGGTCCCACGCCCTTCGAGGGCGCGGTGAGCTTCAGCCGCCTGCGCCAATGGCACGGTGCGATCGATCTGCACGTGCAGCTCGCCACGCTGGATGCGGGCGAAGAGCTCATCGGTGCGCGAACGCAGTTCGGTCCGGTTCTGGGTGTAGTCCTTCAAGGTCGGGCGGGTGAGGAACAACGAGCCCTTGGCCGCCAACAGCTGCGGGTCGAACGCTGGCACCGGTCCGCTCGACTGGCCGAACAACACCAGCAGTCCGCGTGGGGCCAGGCTATCGAGACTGCCGAGGAAGGTGGTGGCACCCACCGAGTCGTAGACCACGTCGACTCCACGACCGGCGGTGAGGCGGCGGGCGACGGCAGGAAAACCCTCATACGTGGTCACCTCATCCGCGCCAAGGCTACGCAGGAGTTCCGCCTTGGTTGTCCGGGAGGTGGTGGCGAGCACGCGCGCACCTGCGCGTTTCGCCAGCTGCACCAGCAGGAGTCCGACGCCGCCGCCGGCGGCATGGATCAACGCGGTATGGCCCGGCCGCAGGGCGAAGGTCGAGGTCGCCAGGTAGTGCGCCGTCAACCCCTGCAGCATCACCGCTGCCGCGATCTGCGCGCCGACCACCATCGGTACCGCCACCGCCTTGGCGGCCGGCACCAACACATGAGTGGCATAGGAACCCGGCACTCCCGACCACGCCACTTCGTCACCGACGCGCATGGTGGTGATCCCGCTCCCGACCTGCTCGATCACGCCCGCGCCTTCCTGGCCGAGCGGAATCGGCGAGGGTTGCACATACAATCCGGTGCGGTGGTAGACGTCGATGAAATTGACGCCGATGGCAATCGAGCGCACCAGGAGTTCGTCGGGGGCGGGAACCGGCGTCGGGTATTCGGCCAGCGACATGACCTCGGGGCCACCGGGATGAATAGGACGGATGGCGTACATGGGCAGGGATACCTCTGGCGACGAGCAGGCGACGATGACGTCCACGTCATATGTCGACCAGTGGGTTTGCGCTCTGGCATGCGGCCTGGGATCCACGGATGACTCGGGGCACTCCCGAGGGTCCGAATGGGACAGCTGACCGCGGCGACGACGGACGTGACAGGAGTTCGCCCGCCCCCTGGTTGGAAGCCCACAGGCGCACTTGCAGACCGCGGTCAGCCATTTATGTTTCCGCCCCCATATGAAGTGGGCGGTTAGCTCAGTGGCTAGAGCATTCGCTTCACACGCGAGGGGTCGCAGGTTCAAATCCTGTACTGCCCACCACTTCGTAAGCCCAAGTGTTAATAGCACTTGGGCTTATTTTTTAGGGGACGCGAGATGCTCGCATCACGTCCTTGGCGCCCACTCGCAGGCCCGACGACAAAGCAACGCCGGCCCTAGAGCACGTGCGGCGATGAAGGCTCCGGCGACTCGAACAAAGGGTGCTTAAAACCTCGGCTGGGCCGCTGAACGCATCATCACCGGGTAGCGAATGCGGGGCGATGGGGAGTGGCGCGGAGGACGATCACTGGTTTCCGGATGCGGTCGGCAACCAGCGCGCCACAGACCAACCGGAACCTGGTCTGCGCGTCCCCTGTGCCGGGCTTGGTCACTGCACCTCTCATCGATTGTACGGCGGACTGCCGCGCGATAGAGATGGGCGGTGATGGAACCGGGATCTCCCTGAGGTGGTCATCGTTCCTGCCTGATCGTCTCTACGGTGAGCGCCTGCTCAGTCTCCGCGGTCAGGTGGTCCATCCGCCCGCAGGAACGCCCTCATGCCACCGTGCGCCGTCGGCCGGCGCTAAGCCCGTGAGCCAACCATGTCGACCATCACCACCGAACACACCGTCTTCATCGCTTCGCCGGGCGACGCCTCGCTCGAACGACAGGCCATCGCCGACGTCATCGATGAGATCAATGGATCCTTCGCACCTGCTGGTCACCGTCTGCGCTTGTTGTCCTGGGAAAGGCAAGCCGCGCCGGATGCCGGACGACCCCAGGCCGTGGTCAATGAGCAGCTCTCCCATTACGACATCTTCGTCGCGGTCTTGTGGGCACGGATGGGGACTCCGACCGGTGCTTATGGCTCCGGCACCGAGGAGGAGATCGAGCTCGCTCTGACCCAACGCCGCAGCCGGCATGACCTGCCAGTGCTGCTGTATTTCTGCACTCGTCCCTTCTGGCCGAGAACGCTGGCTGACATCGAACAACTGCGCCGGGTGTTTGAATTCCGCGAACGCATATGCGGGCAGCAGCAGGCTTTTCCGTGGTATTACCGCACCGAAACCGAGTTTCGCGATTGTACCCGCAAACACCTCAGTCAGCACCTGCGCCGCTTGGCGGAGAATGGCCGGCCCGGCGCGCAGATGCCGGTCTCCGGAATGAGCACTGCCGACCTGGCGATCAGCGATCCAGAGGACGTCGACGCCCTGCGCGGAGTCTGGCCGCGGATGGACTCCGCGCTGAAGCAGGTCTTCGGGATGGCCTACAATGAGCACCGCGCCTTGGGCGATGGCGGGGTCGCCACCCAGGACCTGTTCGCCAGCATGGTGCGTCTGAAGGATCCCATGGTCCGGCCGTTCCTGCAGAGCATCCCGGCCAGCGCGCTGCCGGAGCCCATGCAGGATCCCATCCTCGCCACCGACTACATCGCCCGCGAGAAACCATGGTTGTCGCATTGCGTCTCCACTTCGATCCGCCGGCTCGCTCGCCAGTTGCCCGGGGGGCATCTGCTGACAACGGCGGACGTCTTCGCTGATATCGCCAAACACGGCACCGGGCATTCCGTGCAACGGCTGCGCGATCACGGCATCCACCCTCGCCACATCGATCAGGTGATCGCGAGCCATCGCCTGCAGGTGGTACGGACCTGAGGGGTGAGGAAAGATGTGCTGAGCAGCATCATCGCGGCGGCGTCAGTCGATTGCTGCGCCACGTTACTGCCGACGTGTTACCGGTTCATCACTGCGATGTCGTCGCCTGCCCATGGACTGCAACTCGGGTAGACATCTCTACCCTGCACCCATCGCCGCGACCGCGCTCCGGAACCCTCACCACGGTGGATGACGGTGCCCGCACGCATCTGGTTTTTACCGCGGAACCGCTGCGTGCGAATGGCGCTGGGAATTCGTCACGAACTCTGAGGCATCGGTGCTTGGTGATGCTGCAGTGCTCTTGGCATGCAGGTCGCTCTGTGCGGTGCGTGCGAAGGTCATGGGCGGCGATTGCTGCCACATCCAGCACTGCGGCTTCCGCCGCGAGTTCACCTCCGCCACTTCTCCGAATGGAGCCACCATGCCGACCGCCTCCCACACCGTGCGCCCACCGCTGCGCAGCCTGATCGCCGGACTCGCCGTGCTCTGCAGCACGTTCGCGACCAGTGCCACGACCGCCGGCGCCGATGTCGCACCTGCAGCCGCCGGTCCATTCGTCGAGTACCAGCTCGCGGCCCCGAAACCCAACATCGCCAAGATCAAGGCCAACAAGATCGAGAAGCCGGTCCTGAAGCTGGGCATGATCAAGCTGACCGACTGCATCCCGCTGGTGGCGGCGCGCGAACTGGGCTATTTCGCCGATGAAGGTTTGAGCGTCTCGATCGAAGTACAGGCCAACTGGAAGATCGTGCAGGAGCGCGTGGTGAACATGGAGCTCGACGGCTCGCACATGCTCTACAACCACCCGATCGGCGCACGTATCGGCTACCTCGGTTCGTCGAACATCATCGCCCCCTACAACATCAACAGCAAGGGCATCACGGTGTCGAACGCGCTGTGGAAACAGATGCAG
>JANPIY010000289.1:0-58672 GCA_031425255.1 Planctomycetota bacterium | reverse complement strand
GAAGGTCATCATCCAGACCAGCAATCTTTCCGACGCCAGCGCGGCCTCGGTGACCGTGGAGCCGAAGGGTGCCAGTTTCACCTTCGAGGATCCGGGTGTGGAAAGAAATCAACACGAACCGGTGATCCCTGACCATTTTCAGCCGACCTCCACCAGCAACGCCGCGTGGTCTGAGAGCATCCGCCAGGGATCGCCGGTCAGGCACTCCGCGCGCAGGGGCTTCAGCCCGCGCGCGTAGAGGCGGTCCAGGCGCAGCATCGGGAACCACACCGGAAAGGATTTGGCGTGGTGGCCGTGCAGAGCGTGGTGCACTTCCTCCAGTCCCAGTTCGCTGGTCAGCATCGGGCTCACACGTGAGCGCCAGTCGTTGAAATCGCCGGCGACCAGCAGCGGCGCGCCATCCGGTACCGCAGCGGCGATGCGCTCGATGAGCTTGCGCACCTGCTTCTTGCGGCCGCTCTCGAACAGGTCGAGGTGGCAGCAGATCAGGTGCAGATCCTGCGCCAGGGCGGGATGTTTGACCACGCCGTGCAGCAGCCCGCGGCGTTCCCAGCGGTTGTTGGAGACGTCGAGGTTCTCCCACGCGCTGAAGGGGTGTTTGCACAGGATCGCGTTGCCGTGATGGCCGTGGTCATAGAGCGCGTTGCGGCCATAGGCGTGGTGCGGCCAGATGCTGTCGGCGAGGAATTCGCATTGGCCCTCGATCGGCCAGTCGGCGAAACGCGCGGCGTGGTGGTGGTGCTCGCCCTGGACCTCCTGGAGGAAGACCACTTCGGCATCGACCGAACGGATGGCGGTGCGCATGCGTTCGAGCACGAATCGGCGATTGGCCGGCGTCAGACCCTTGTGGATGTTGTAGGAGAGGATGCGGATCATGGGCGAGGCTCCCGGGGCTCGCCTGTCCGCTGTCCGCTGTCCGCTGTCCGATGTTCAACGCACCCCATGCCTCGCACACGAGACCTCGGACCTCGGACCTCGGACCTCGGACATCCCCTCATATCCACCTCTGCCCGATCAGCATGAGATTGCCGAATGCGCGCACCAGCCAGTTGGGGCGGTGGGTGACCGCCGTGAGGTCGCGGGAGGCGGCGATGTCTTCGCTCAGGAGCCGTTCGACGGTGCGTAACGATTCTGCACTGGTCAGGACCACGTCGGCCTCGAGGTCATGGCGCAGGCTGCGATGGTTGAGATTGGTCGAGCCCACCGAGACCCAGTCATCGATGAGCAGGGTCTTCTCGTGCAACATGCAGGGCTGATAGGAATACAGCCGCACTCCCACCTGGGCGAGCGCATCGGTGAAGGTCGCGGCGACGAAGGACATGAACCACACATCCGATTGCGCCGGCACGATGACCTTGACGTCGGCACCATTCGCGGCGGCGGCACCCAGGGCTCTGATCAGGCTGCCTTGCGGCACGAAGTAGGCGTTTGCGATCCACACCCGCTGACGGGCATGGGTGATGCGCGCCAGCAGGTCGCGATAATACAGCCGCCGCATGCGCATGCCGTGGTTGAGGCGCACCAGGCCATCGGGCGGCAGCGGCAGGTGCAGGCTGCGCAGGCTCAGCGACGGATGCAGGCGCTGACCGACCACGCGCCATGAGCGGCGCCAGGCAGCGATGAAGGCGCGCACCAGGATGCGGACGCCATCGCCCTCCACGCGGGCGACGGTATCGCGCCAGGCATGCGGGCCCATTTGCGCGGCGGAGTGTTCGCGGGTCAGATTCATCGAGCCGACCCACGCGATGCGTCCGTCGATGACGCAGACCTTGCGGTGATTGCGCCGGTTGATGTAGCGGAACCAGCGTCCGGCGGCGGCCAGGCGTTGGCGGGTGGAGACCGAGAATCCCGCCACCTGCCAGGGCGGCGGATGGTAGACCCGCACCTCGACTCCGTGCTGGGCGAGGGCGCCGGCCCGCCGTTCGAGCCAGACCGCAGAACCGATGCCATCGACCGCCAATAACACGCGGACGCCACGTCTGGCCGTCGCTCGCAGCGCCTCCTCGATCCGCCGTCCGACCTCGTCGTCGCTGAAGATATAGACCTCAAGCACCACCAGCCGCTTGGCCTGTGCGAGGTCGGCCTCCAGGTCTTCGAGGTAGCGGTCGAAGTCAGCGGTGACCCGTTCGCTCAACCAGCGTCCGCTGGGCGGAAGCGGTGCTCCCACAGGACGTAGGCCGAACAAGGTGCGGGTGAGACGCTGGAGGCCGGTCGGCGAGCGTTTGGGGGCAGGTGGTCCAGATCGCAGCTCGTCCATGACGGGACAGCGATGCCCCAGGACCGACCGCATGCAACCAGGTTTCTGGATTGGTTACCCAGGCTCGTCAGGCGGAGGATCCTGCCTCTCCGCTGTGATCCGGACAGGAACATGGTTCGCTCGCCAAGGGGCGTCAGGTTCGCGGCGCAGGCCGCCCGGCGGTCCTGCGCGACGCTCACTCATCGCGCGGGGGCCACGCCGGGAGGCGCACTCGGCGCCACATCCTCGATCGTTCGAGCGGCGTGTCCGTCACCGGGGGCGCCATTCGTCGAACTCACCGAGCCCCGACTTTCCGGGGGTGCGCTGCGCGAGAAGCGCAGCAGCTGGAGGGCGCCGCCGCCGCGCAGGAATTTCGTATCCTCGTAGAATGGGTGGGTCTCCTTCATCTGGTCGACGATGCGCGGCAGCCAGTGACGATTCAGTTTTTCCGGGAACATCATCGCGACGACGATCCAGACGCAGTCATGATCACGCGCGAGCTGGCGGATTTCCGCCATGTCCGGATCAGGATCCCTGGCACCACCACCGGGATGGTAAGGACCGGTGGCGATGGACCGGACCGTCACCCGCTGGGCGCCCGCCGGCAAACGGTCCAGGTAATGGTTGATGGGCTTGAGGGCGAAGAAGGGATAGCAGATCACGGCGTCGGCTGGCTGCGCCCGCGCCACCAGGCTCGAAGCGACATCCCGCCATTGACCGCCGGAGCTGAAGCCATGCCGGAGGCCGTTGATCACCAGGAAGCCGAACATGCAGACCACGACCGTGGTCGCCCATCGGACCCGCAGCTGGGCGGCGCCAGCGGCGATCAGGATGACGTAGGCGGGCAGGCAGCCGATGAGGTATTTGGGAATCAGCATCGGCTTGACCAATAAGGAGAACGAGACGGCGATGAGCATCGGGACCAGCACCAGCGCGAGGAGGAAGCCGACGGACCAGCGCCGGGAAAATCCGCCCCCGGCATCGCCCCGCTGCGGTGCCGCGCGAAGGACCGCGACGAACAGCACGGTCAAGCAGATCGCGGCTATCAACAGCTGACCTTTCCCGCTGCCGAAGATCAGCGACATCATGTAGAGCTCGCCCAGATCGGGACGATTCAAGTGATCGACCTGGCCGAGATTCGCCGGACGGAACAGGACCAGCGGCGCCATGAGGGCGATCATCACGGCGACCGCACTGATGGCCTTCGCCTTGGGTATCCCTGGGTGTCCGCGCAGCATCAGCGCTACGGCGTGGGCAGCGATGGTGAGGAGAGCGAAATAGTGCGCATACACGCCAGCGACTGCGACCACCGCGTAGCAGGCCCACCTCAGCCACGTCGGCCGTTCGAGCGCCTGGAGCAGCAACAGCGAGGACCACGCCGTGAGCAGCGCCAGCAGGCTATAGCTGCGCGCCTCGCCGGCATATTGGACGAAGAAGATGCTGCTGATCAGCACGAAGTCGGCGATGATGGCCGTGCGCGCATCGAACAGACGGCGGGCGATGGCATGGACCACTGGAATCGTGCAGAGGGCGAAGAGCAGGGAGAGCAGCCGGACGAAGAATTCGCTGTCTCCGAGGAACATCCACAGCCACAGCATGACGTAGTACAACGCCATGTTGTTCTCGTAGCGCGAAAAGACCTCCATCATGCCGCTCCAGCGTTGGGCGGTCTCGACGCTGAAGATCTCATCGAACCAGAATCCCTGCTGGCCTAGGAAAGGCAGGGTGAGGGCGAGGAGGAGAGCGGCGGCGCCTCCCATGCCGAGCCATTCGCAACGCAGCCACGGCGAGGGCGTCGACGGTCTGGGCACGGGAACGCCCTGGGTTGCTGGTGACAGTAGCTCATTGCCAGGCAGATAGTGCATGCCGATATGAATGTGGCCCAATTCATCCGGTCAATGCAATAATTTACGGCGAAGAAGCTTTCCTCCCGTTTCCATTTCACCAGGAGGGCCCGCGAAGGGGCTCAAACCGCCGCGGGCGCAGAGTTGGAATTTTCCAGCTCTGTAGCTCAGTGCGGGAAGTCGCTCGCCTTGCCGACCTCGCTCAGCTGTTGCCAGATCGCTTCGAACTGGTCGCGCGCCTGGCCACCGAGGGTGTCGGTCAGCGGCGTGGTGCCGTCATCCTGGGCGAACTTGGGCATCCGCGTCGTCGGATCGAAGCGCAACGGGTTGAGCATCCAACGGTGGTAGTAGTCCTTCTGCAGGCGGCTGCCGGAGTAGCCGAGGTTGATGCCCGGAGCCTCGAAGATCGCTACCGCGGGGGCCGTGCCGACGCTGTGGCATTGGCTGCAGTTGAAGCCGCCATCGGCGCCGAGCAGTTTGATGCCATCTTCCGCGCCCGGTCCGGGCGACGGCGCATCCGGTGGCGTCACCGGCGGCAGGCCATGCGACATCGCCAGGCCCTGCGCCACCAGCTCGGCACCAGCGGGGAAGGCTGGCATGCGTAGATCCAACCACGGACGCGTGCGGTACGGCAGGGTGCCGGTCAGCAGACGCGCGGTCCATTCCGGACGCAGCTTGTCGCCGGTGAAGGTGAGCATCGGTGGCGGGTTGCCGGCGGCGGCACCACCTTCGCCTTGTTCGCCGTGCGCTTCAGCGGCGGCTGCTGGCGGCAGACCGGCGACCAGCTTCTCCACCACGCTACCCATGCCCGAGATCAGCGACTGGGTGTGGTCGCGCTGGTGGCAGGCGGTGCAGCGCTGGGCGCTGATGCGGCGTTCGGCGAACTCCACCGGGTCGCGGTGGGCGAGCGACTTGTGATCGGTCTTGATCAGGGCGCGCAGGCCCGCGATCTCGTCCGCGCTGAAAGCGAAATCAGGCGCCCGGCCACGCGATTTGGCGTCGGTGGCGAGGCAGCCGTTGGCGCGGTTCTGCGCCAGGGTCTTGAGCGGGTTGGCGATCACCGGCGGTACGTCACCGAGCTGATGGCAGGACGAGCAGCCGGCGCCGGCCATCAGCACCTTGCCCAGTCCAGCGTTGCCGCCGCTGATCTTCTTCGGCTCCTCGGCGCCGTTCTTCAGCAGCCAGGCCGCCAGATCGCTGGCTTCGCTCTCGCTGAAACCGAAATTGGGCATCTTGATCCAGGCGTAATGTTTGGCTGGCTCGCGCAGGAAGGCTGCGAGCGCCTTGGGTTTCCACTTCGCCTTCACATGGGTGAGCGGGATGTGCGCGGGCGTATCGTTGCTGGCGAGATGGCAGGAGGCGCAGGCGAGCTTGGCGAAGAGATGTCCGCCGCGGGCGGTGGCCGCGTCGTCGGCGTCCAGCGCAGTGTCATCGGCTTTCCCGAGCGTGGCGAGGAACGCTGCCATCGACGCCGCTTCGCCATCGAGGTCGGCCTCGGTCTTGCCGTCGGCGACCAGCAGCCGCGGCATGGTGGCGTGCGCGCGCAGCGCCTTGGGATCGCGGATCCACGCCGCCATCCAGCCCTGGTTGAGCCGCGCACCGACATCGCGCAGGTCGGGGGCGTCGATGGCCAGTTCCGGTAGGCCGTTGGCGGTGGCGGGATCGGCGGCATGGCACTTGGTGCAGCGCATGGTGCCGACCAGCTCACGACCGAGGCGCACCTTGGCCGCGGCGCGGAACTCCTTGGTGCCGGCGTTGTGGGTGAACAGCGTCGCCGGCAGGGGTTCGACGGGGATCTCGGCGGCACTCCAGTACAGTCGCAGCCGCGCGTCGCCGCTGGCGGGACTCTTGTACACCAGCGAGATCGGATTGGCGCCCTTGTTGAGCTTGATCTTGCCGGGTTTGCCAGCGGCCAGCTCGGGGCCGGTGATGTCGAGCACCGCCGTGCCATTGACGGTGAAGGTGAGCGAACCGGTGCCTTCAGCGGTGAAGGCGACCTTGTCCCACACGTCCTTGTTGATGAAGCCCTCGAAGGTCGCGGTGAAGGGTCCGGCGGCGATGAACGGGGTCGGCGCGCTGCCAGCGGGGACGAAGAGCGACACGACGCGAGCGGTACGCTGATCGACCTCGCCACCGGCCTGCGCCTGCACGGTCATGGTCAGGCCACGTTCGATGAGTTCGGCGGGTGGGGGCTCGGGCGCCTTCACCACTGCCACTGGCGGCACGACCTGCACCGGCGGAGTCGCCTGCGCGGGTACCTTCTCCACGACCGCCTGGACCGCTGGGGTCGAAGTCGAGGTCGACGTGCCCGGCGGCGTGGCCGCCTGGACGGGAACCGCCGCCGGTGTGGTGATGGTGACCTGGGCCCCGGTCAGGGCGGGACGCGGCCAGAACAGCAGGAGGCCATTGCCGGCCAGGACCAGGACCAGCAGAACCAGACTCACCGGCAGGCTGAGGGGAGGGCGGTGATCGCCTTGGGCAGAGGGCTGGTCGCTCACGGAACGCTCCAATCGGGCAGGTATCGCAGCTGATCGCGTCGACGTGCGTCGTCCAGCCATCGCCGCATGAAATACAACGACCGTGGCGGATCACCGCCACGGTCGTCGACTCAGTCATCATCCAGGGCGTGGGTTCACGCCGTGGCGGTCATTCCGCCGGCACGTGGTTGACGGTGTTGTAGATCTCCTGGCTGATGGCCGCACCGTCGGCGGTCGGCACCCGCAGCTGGATCTTCATCTGCATCACCACCTGCACCGGCATCTCGAGGAACACCGATTTGCCATCGGCTGCCAGCTTGGCGCTGGTGACCGTCACCTTGTCTGCGCCATTCTCCTTGTTGTCGGTGCTGGGCTTGAAGTGCTTGCTGCCGTACTCGCCCGTCCACTTGTAGTTCCACTGCTCGATCGCGTAGTTGTCCTTGTTGGCGCCTTCGACCGGGTCCAGCTTGCTGGAGAACGTCAGGTTGATGCCGTTCTTCTTGATCGACAACCCGACCACCGAATTGAAGGCCTCGCCGGTCACCCGCACGCGTTGCAGGCCGCCATCACGGGCGCCGTTGGTCTGCCAGCCCTTGAGGCCGGCGACGTAGAGCTGCCCGTCCTTGGGGTTGAAGCGACCACGGGCGATGCCGGTGTTGAAGTTGAGCGGCAGGCGCACGGTGCCGCCCTGGTAACCGCAATTGTTCGCCGCGTCGGGGATCTTCTCCATCATCACCAAGTGCAGGTCGCCCTTGCCATAGCCGATGTGCAGCAGGCGTTCGCTGAGCGAACCCCACTTGTCGCCCTTGGGCGACCATACCTGGCCGCCATTCGAGTTGTCGATGCTGTGCGGCGTCCAGTAGATCGGACGGGTGTAATCGGTCGGCGGTGGCGTCATGTGCGCGAGATCCGGCACGCCGACGAACATCGGGATCTTGTGCGGCGGGATGGCGGTGACGCGGCAGGCCGGAGTCCAGGTGCCTTCGTTATCGCCGACGGTCACCAGGTTGTCCTGACCGCCGTAGCCGGAGCCGTTGGGCGCGCGCACACCGGTGCCGATGACTTCCAGTTTCGCGCCGTCCTTCGAGACGCGCATGACGGTGCCGGCGTGTTCGCTGATGGTTTCCCAACCGCGGCCACCTGGGCGCACCGGGCCGCCCTTGGCGAAGATGAAGTTGCCCGCGCCGTCGGTATGCAGGTCGAGGACGAATTCATGGAAGCCGGGCGTGGCGTGCATGTCGTTGTTGAAATTCTCGAAGAAGTCCGCTTCACCGTCGCCATTGAG
Source organism: Planctomycetota bacterium (assembly GCA_031425255.1). Taxonomy (GTDB): domain Bacteria; phylum Planctomycetota; class UBA11346; order UBA11346; family UBA11346; genus BOG-1363. Next base: position 50,830 of record JANPIY010000289.1, on the reverse strand, counting down.
ATCGTGCAGGCGGGTGAGCTGGTCCTTGCCGATGGTGTAGATCTTGTCGTCGACGATGCGCAGTCCGAGGGTGTGGTAGAGGCCTGCGGCGTAGCGTTTCCAGGTCAACTTCTCGAGCTTGTCGTCGATGCCCGAGCAGATCCACACGTCGCCGTTCCAGGTCGAGACCGCGGCGCGGCCATCGCTGAAGAAGTCGACGCCGGCCAGGCGCAGCTTCGAGCCGTAAGGGTTCTCATCCGGCAGGGTGATGGTGTCGACGGTGTAGGCGCCCTCCTTCTTGCCGAGCGTACCCTTGGTCTCGACGGGGGTCGTCCACAGGGCGGCGCCGCCCTTGGTCAATGAGGTGGGGTCGACCGCCGCGCCGGCGGCCTTGGCAGCAGCGGCATCGGCGCTCAGCGCCAGCTTGAACACCCCGGCCGCACCAGCCGGGACCTTCATCAGGATGCGGTTGCCGTCGACCACCAGGGTGACTCCCGCGGGCGCGCCCACCAGGAATGCCGACAGCGATTTCGCCCCGCCCTTGAGCGTCGCGACGCCAGCGTCGACCGTCCCCATGCCATCCGGCAGTACGCTCACCACCATGGTCGAGGCGGCGCCGAACTTGGCGAGTTTGAAGGTGCGGCTGATGACCTTGCCCTCGGCCTCAAGGCCTGGCACTTCGAGGACCGCGGCACCGCCGACGGTGTAGCTCAGCACCGCCTGATTGCCGTTGACGTAGAGTCCTTTCCATTTCGCCCACTCCGCCGGCAACGGGCCGAAGGGTTCGCTGCGTGGATCTGCGAGGTTGTCGCCTTTGGACCAGCCGGGAGTGGGACTGGTGCCGAACATCTGTTCGCCCGCGGTGGTCGGGCCCGCGGGCCCGTGGCTGCCGTCATAGGCGACGCCTTTGATGTCGAGCCAGCCGTCGGTCCAGCCCGCGCTGTAGCGCAGCAGATCGGTATCGAAGCAGACGCCGGCCTTGAGGCCTTCCTTGCCGACGCCGGCGCCGATGTTCACGGCGACGCCCTTGATCGCGAGGTTCTTGTCCGGCCATTTGCTGCCGATGCTGGCCGACAGGATCGGACCGGTGTCCATCTTGTAGTACCACGCGTCCTGGTTGTTGCCGCCGGTGTTCTTCTTCTTCCAAGCGGCTTCATCCCAGGCGATGGCAGTCAGCTTGGCCTTGTCATGACCCAGCGCGGTGGTCGGGATGGGCTGTTCGTCGCCCTTGGGTCCCTTCCACGACACCTTGCAGCCGGCGCCGGCGCCACCCTGGAAGTACTCGATCAGGATGGGGTGCTCACCCGCGGTCAGCTCGATCTCGCCAGATTTCTTGATCATCCCGTGCGAGCCGCCGTTGCTGACGACCTCCTTGGCACCGATGAAGAGGCGGGAGCCGTCATCTGACTCGGTGCTGAAGGTGTAGGTGCCGGCCTCGGCGATCTTCACCACCCCGCTCCAGCGCGCGAAGAAGTCGGAGCTCAGCTTGGTCTTGTAGAACTCGCCCGAGGAGTCCGCGAAATTCACCTGCTTTTCTACCCGTACCAGGGTCGGCTTGACGCCGTCGACCTTGGGGAAGTCGCTGGGCGACTCCTTCAATGCGAAGTATTCACCAATGAGACCCGGCTGCAGCTCGGCGGCGCCGAGGCTGGCCAATGAGGCCAGCAGAGGGATGAGGGCGAGCGAGCGGGTCGAAGGGAGCAGTCCCATGATGTGTGAATCCTCAAGAGGTGCGGGGAAGGGATAAACCATACCCGCGACCGGGCGTGGCATTGTTCACTTTGTCGATGCGAAGGTGCTGGACCTGGTCCTACAACCACGACTCCAGACCAAGGCGTGAGGATGAGCTCGAAGCCTCGGGGCTGTACCTGCGGCCGCGTAAGATGCAGGGCTAACGTCCCGGGTGCAACCTCGTGACCGCCTTCCGATCACCGTGCGGGTAGCACGCGCGGTCGCAGCTGCCACTGACACCCTATTCCCGTGGGCGCTCCAGGAGTTAAGACCCCGCACCCATGCCAGCAGACGTCGCTCAGTTCCAACCCATGTCCATGCCCCTGATGATCTCCGCCGTGGTGGCGGTGGTGCTATTGGCGACTCATGCTGCCATGGCCCTGGTCATCGTGCGCGGCTTCGCCGGCGATGACGGCGACCCGCGCGGTGCGGGCAAACGGTTCTTCCTGCGCGTCGCGCTCATCCTCAATGCATTGAATCTGGCGATGGTGCCGGTGACCATGGCGCTGCTCGCCCCAGCCGGCCTGACCCTGCGTAGCGCCGCTGCGATGGAGCTGGGTCTGCTGTGCCTGCTCGCCAGCGTGCTGTGGACCTGGCGCGAACTGGCGGTGCCCACCCGCGGCGCCGGCACCCGCTTCACCCACATCATGGTGAGCTTCCTGTTGTTCTGCGTGGCCCTGGTGACGACCAAACTGGTGCATCAGGATGAAGTGACGTACGCCTATCGCTTGGCGAATCCGCCGCCGCCGCCAGTCGCGGTGGCGGCGGTCGCACCGCCACCGGTGAGTGTGACGCCGCCGCCTATCTCCGCTGCCAACCCCGTGGTCATCGCCGAGAGCGACCCCCAGGTCATCAAGGGCGAGAAAGTCTTCAAGACCGTCTGCATCGTCTGCCACGCGCTGGATAAACGCCTGGTGGGTCCGCCGATCCAGGAGATCGCCGAGATCTACAAGGGTAACCCCAAGGGCATCGCCGAGTGGGCCAAGGCGCCGGGAAAGAAGCGGGCGGATTACCCGCCGATGATCGCCGTGCCGATGCCCGACGACGATCTCCTCGCCGCCGGCGCGTACATGCTCAAGGTCGGCGCGAAGTAGGGGTGGTCTCCGAAGGGACGGCGTTCAAATCGAGCGCGCGTACTGCGCTGAGTATTTCCCCGGCGCGTAATTCGTCATCCGCTCGCTCATGAGTTTCTGCATCGCTTCATCGCCCGGCATGGCGTACTGCACGTAAGGCCAGATGGCGATCGACCCGCGGCTGTCGAACTGGCCGATGACCTCCAGATAGCGTGGAGCGAGCAGGCGCACCAGATCATCGCCGATGATGCGGCAGACGTCCTCGTGGAAATCGCCGTGCATGCGGAAGCTGCCCAGGTATTCCTTGAACGACTTGCTCTCCACCAGCTGCGCCGAGGGGATGTAGTTGAGGTAGATGTCGGCCCAGTCCGGCTGCCCGGTCACCGGACAGAGGCTGGTGAAGCGCAGGCAATTGTTGCTCACCCACAGGTTGCTGCAGACGAACTCGCGGGCGAGGGATAGGGGCACCGCCTCGAGCAGCTGCGGCGCGTAGGTGAACGGAGTGGCCCGGCGCTTGCCGAGCGTCGCCGTCGGCAGGTGCTTGGCGGTGCGGGTCGGGCTGGAACGGATGGCAGCTGAGGAGCGGGCACGGGCCATGAGGTACCTCGGTGGGCGGCGGATCATGTGGGTTTCTCAACGATTCCCATCCCCAAGAGCGGGCCCGTGCCCGCCAGGCTGGAGATCACGGCATGACGCGGAACACGGCCTCATCGATCGGCTGATCGTAGACCGCCTCCACCACCACGAACCCGAGGCGGTTGCCCTGCGGATCGTCACTGCGGATCGCGCGCAGCACGTGTCTGGCGTCGAAGGACAGTACCAGCACGGTGAGCTGTTCTTTCAACTGCGCGGCGATCGGCGTCAGGCGGATCTCGGTGCCGCCGTCGGCGACGGCTTGCGCCATAATGGTGAAATCACGTTGCAGGCTGGCGAGGTCGAAGCGGAAGCAGGCCATCAGGCGTCGTTCAAAGGCGTCGTCGCCACCCACCGGCGCGGATTTCACGTCTGGTTTCTCGCCGGCGAAGAGCTGGCTGACCTCCCAGCGGGTGGTGCCATCGCTGACGTAGCTCTGGCGTGACTCGGGATCGTCGGGTTTGCTGACCACCACGTGGTAACGGTTGGGGAAGGTCAGCAGGAAACGGACGAGCTGTTCACGTATCGGCGCGCTGGCATCGTCGATCTGACGCGTGGTCCAGCGCAGGCGTCCCTGCACCGTGGTGTGACCTTGCTGGGCGGCGACCACCTGCTCAAGCAGCGCGGCCGCGGGTTCGGCAGCGGAGGTCGCCCGGATGGGCAGGAACAGCACCAGCAACGCGCAACCTTGCACCATCCATCGCATGGCGGATGGTCGCCCACGATCCGCACGACGCAACGCGCCAGAGTCGACGGCATCGACAGCGCAACCCGAGGGAGTGTTCATCATGGCGACCATCCTGGTGGTGCTGGCCCCGGGGGCGGAGGAGATTGAGGCCGTCACCGTTCCCGATGTCCTGGTGCGCGCCGGACAAGCCGTCACGGTCGCGAGCACTACCGCCGTGCCGCTGGTCAATGGCAGTCGCGGCATCCCGCTCGGCGCCCATACCCTGCTCGATCATGTGCGGCTGCAGACCTTCGACGTGATCTACCTGCCTGGCGGCGGGGGTTCGGCGGCGGTCCATCGCGATGATCCGCGCATCCAGGACCTGATCGCGGCGCAACTCGCCGCCGGGCGCCTGCTTGCCGTCATCTGCGCAGCACCCATCGCGCTCGTCCCACGCGGCCTGTGCCGCGGCCGGCGCTTGACCTCCTACCCTGGGGTGCGCGCCCAGGTCGAACCCCATTGCAGCGCTTGGCTGGATCAACGGGTGGTGGTGGATGGCAATCTGATCACCTCGCAGGGACCGGGAACAGCCCTGGCCCTGGGGTTGGAACTGGCCCGCGTGATCGCCGGTGCGGACGTTGCCAGCAAAGTGGCGCAAGACATGCTGGCGACCGCCGTCTGAGCTCTGGAGAACCATCTATGCGTCCACCTGCCCTGCTGTTGGCTTTGTCTTTGGCCTGGTTGTCACCGTTCGGCATGGCCGCGGATGGCGATGCGGTGAAGGCGCAGTTCGAAAAGGCCTTCTCGCAAGGGCAGTCGAGCGACAAGAAGGAGGCCCTGCGCGCGGCCCAGGCTCTGGGCAAGGATCAGGACGACCTGGCCTTCGAGCTCCTGATCAGGGGCGTCAACGATCGTCAGGTGCACGATGAGGCGGTGATGAGCCTGCGCGCCCGCACCGGCCTCCAGCCGACCCTCCTCAATCGCGGCAATGGTTATCCCGGGTACCCCGCCAGCGATGACGCCAGCGAGTGGAACAACTGGCTGGGCGCACGTAAGAAGGACCAGGAGACCCAGAAGAAGATCGCCGACGGCGAAAAGAAGATCAAGGAACTGGAGGAGGTCGAAAAGAAGAAGGCGGCCGAAGGCAAGGACGGCGTCAAACCAGGCGATGCGCCCGCGGCCGCTCCCGCAGGAGGCGACAAGCCGGCCGATGGCGACAAGCCGGTGGCCAAGCCGGTCTACGAACCGCCCTCGGATCTCGGCAAACTCGATCGCATCGTCTTCAAGACCGGTGGCAGCCTGGTGTGCTACGTCCTGTCCAAACGGATGAATGCTGATGGATTGCTACAGTCGGTACGCGTGGTCCATCAGAACAACGGGGGCGAAGAGACCCTGGCCGCCGACCTCATCGCGCGCATCGACGAAGACATCCGGTGATCCCGGTCAGACCGAACGCTGCAGGCGCCGACCGGCGATGAAGGCGCTCTACCCGGGGTCTTTCGATCCGCCGCACCTCGGTCACCTGGACCTGATCCGGCGCGCGGCACGTCAGGTCGATCACCTGGTGATCGGCGTAGCCCTCAATCCCGACAAGCAGCCGCTGGTCAGCGCTGAGCAGCGTATCGCCCTGCTGACCATGCTCAGTCGCGAACTCGGCAATGTCAGCGCGGCCGCCTACCAGGGTGCGACCGTGACGTTCGCCAAGGCGCAGGGGTGCGGCGTGCTGGTGCGCGGACTGCGCAACGCCGCCGATCTCGACGCCGAGTTCGGCATGGCGCAGATCAATCGGGCCCATGGTCTCGACACCCTTTTCCTGGTGGCGGATGCGGCGCATCAGCACCTCAGTTCACGGCTGGTGAAGCTGGTGGCGGGTGCGGCCCTACCGCTCGATGCCCTGGTGCCCCCCGCGGTCTGCGCCGTCCTCACCCGCCCATCCATCTGAGCTGGCGAAGGAGCCGACCATGGCCGAATGTCTGCGCGGGAGCGCCTTCCCCACGTCCAAGCTCGGGCCGCTGCTAATCGACGAGGCCTACGTGGCGGCGATCGAGAAGCTGGTCGAATACGCTTCGCAGGCGAGCACCGATCTCCAGGCGCAACACGGAGTCGAAGTCTCATTCGACGACCCGGCTGCCGGGATAGCCGCGCTCGAGGTGATCATCGGCCGCGTGCGTGCGCGCAACTGGCCCACGGACTCCAATCCCTTCAAGTGGCACACCAACGCCCTGGGAGCGGTGCTGGCGTGCATGATGTTGCAGCGCGGCAACTCGATCACGGCCTTCCGCGCCAAGGACAACTTCACCAACTTCTCGGTCTACGTCCCCGACACCAAGGTCGAATATTTTCCTTTCCATAAGATCCTGAAATGCCTGGGCAGCGCCGACGCCGGAACGCTCAAGGCGTATTATGCGGAGTTCGACGGGGATATGTGATCGGGCCGACGGTCGGTCAGCGACAGTGGACAGTCGAAGAGATATTCACCACAGAGCTCACAGAGCGGAGCATGCCTTCCTCTGTGCGCTCTGTGAACTCAGTGGTGAATATCCGGCTGTCGGCCGTCACTGCGTGATCAGCCCAGCAAGCCCTTCGTCGACGGCAGTTCCGTCCCCGTCACCTTGATCGCCTGACGGAGCGCGCGCGCGGTGGCCTTGAAGGCCGCCTCGACGATGTGGTGCGTATTGCGGCCGGCGAGCTGGTGTAGGTGCAGGCAGATGCGCGCGTGGTCGGTCAGGCCGCCGAAGAATTCGGGGACCAGTTCCACCGCCCAGGTGCCGAGCATCGCCGCCTCGGGCTGGAGGTCGTAGACCAGGTAGGGGCGACCACTGATGTCGACCGTGGCGGTGACCAGGGCCTCATCCAGCGGACACGCGAGGTGGCCGAACCGTTCGATGCCGATGCGGTCGCCCAGCGCCTGCTTCAGGCATTGGCCCATGACGATGCCGACGTCCTCGGTGGTGTGGTGGCCATCGATGTGCAGGTCGCCCTTGCAGCGGACCTGCAAGGAGGTGCCGGAGTGTTTTCCCAGCGCGTCGAGCATGTGGTCGAGGAAGCCGATGCCGGTCGACACCTGCGCGGGGGCGGCGTGGTCGAAATCCCAGGTCACGGTGATGTCGGTCTCTTTGGTCGTGCGGGTGACCGTGGCGATGCGCGACATGGATGCTCCTGCGGTGCGGCGGCAGCCTAGTCCGCGAGGTATTTCCGGCAATCGCAGCATCGCCGGCAGCGTACTCCGCAAGTTGGCAGGCTCGGGCTTGCCTGATCGCATCCACGTCGCGAGCATGCGCTGATGGCGCGCAGCCTCCATCTGTCGATAGGTTCACTGGCGGGGCTATGCCTCGGCTCTGGTGCTGGCGCGGCATTGGCCCTGCTGGCGGCGGATGGCGGCGGTTGGCTCGCCGTGGTCTTGTGCGGTTTGTGGACGGCGAGCGCCTGGCCGCACCTCGGCCGTCCGGCGGTACTGCTGCTCGCGCCGGCCCTGGCCCTGCTGCCGGGCGGTGGCTGGGTCGCGTTGGCGGGTTGGAGCACGGCGGCGCTGATCGGGCTGATCGCGTTCGCCCGCCATGCCGCCACGGTCGCTCCGGAACAATTACGGGAATTGCGCGCCGAACTGCGCGACGCCGAACACGAGCGCACCCTGCTGCACCGCCACATCCAACGCTACCCGACCTTGCTCGAAGCCTGTCTGGAGCTGTCGGTGGTGCGCGAGCTCGGCCAGTTCGCACAAGTGCTGTGCGAGCGCACCCGCGACCTCTTGCCCGGCATCACCGAAGTGCGGGTTTTTCTAGGGACCAATGCCCGCCAGGAGTGCCTCGCCTCGGCCGATGCAGCGGGCAAACCCTGTCCGAAGGCTGCCGGCGAGGATCAGCATTATGTCGCCAGCGAGGCCCGACCGCTGATCCGCCGTCAAGGACGCGCGGTGCATCTGCTGATCCCACTACGTGGCGACCGCCGTCAGGGCGAGACCAACGACACCTTGCGCGGCGTACTGGAAGTGCTCCTGGTCAGCGATGACGTCGGCGACCGTCTGGTGCTGGAGCTGCTGAGCGCGCTCGGTCGCCTCGGCGGCCTGGGCTTGGCGGCCGTCGATCTGGTCAACCAGGCGCGCTCCTTGGCTCTGCACGACGATCTCACCGGCCTGTTCGGGCAGCACGAGTTCCTCCGCCGCCTCGACGAACAGGCCGCGGCCTGCCGACGCCAGGGCATCGAGCTCGGACTCATCATGTGCGACATGGACCACCTCAAGCGCTTCAACGATCAGTTCGGCCATCCAGCCGGCGATGCGGCGCTGCGCCAGGTCGCCGCGACGCTCACGCGGGTGCTGCCGGAAGACGCCATCATCTGCCGCTACGGCGGGGAGGAGTTTGCCGCCATCATCGTCGGCCGGCCGCTCGCCCGCGTGCTGCTCATCGCCAAAGCCGTGTGCACCTCGATCGCGGGCGAGGCGGTGATGGTCGGCGACGCCACCGCGCGCGTGACCGCCTCCCTCGGCGTAGCGGTGATGACCGGCCAGGAGACCCCGCGCGCCGCGCTCGAACGTGCCGATGCCGCCTGTTACGCCGCCAAGGCCGCGGGCCGCAATGGCGTCGAGGTGGCGCCATGAACCACCTGGTGATGGGGATCGTGCCGGCATTGGCGACCACTGCCGTCGCCGGCTGGCTGATGCTCACCGGCACGACCGTGCAGTGGTGGGCCCTGCTGCCTGGGCTGGTTGCCATCGTCGGTGGCGTCCTGGCCGTGGGTGGGACCAGACCACACCTCCACAGCGGCACACGCACCGTCGCGTTGGCCGCCGATCCGCGCCTGCTCGAGATCAAGCGCAAGGGCATCAACGAGGAACTGGCGGTGCTGGAGGACGCGCAGGAACTCCAACGTGGTGTATTCGAGGTCAGCGCCGAACTGGTCGGCTGCGTCGATGAGGTCGACGCGCGTCACCGCTTCGCGGCGGCCATGCGGCGTTATTGGGCCTGTACCGCCGTCGATCTGGTGGTGTGGGAAAAAGGTTCCTGGCGCGCGCTGGGAGCACCCACCGCCGGCGAGGTCCCGACGCTCACCGGTCCGGTGCTGCTGCCGGAGCAGATGGGTGGCGACCTGGTGCTCGATCTGAGTCCAGGGGTCGATGGCCAGGCCGCGCTGATTCTACGTCACGCCCGTCAGCAGCCGAGCCTGGCGGGACGTTCGCCGGCCGATCAGCGCTATGTCGCCGAAGTCCTGCGGACCCAGCTCTCGTTGTCGCTGCGCCGCGTGGTGTTGTACGGGAGCCTGCAGTCGCTGGCGCGTCTGGATCCGCTCACCGGCGCCCATCGTCGCTGGTATGGCGACACCCGTCTGGCTGAACTGTGCGATGCCGGCGAAGTGGTGTCGGTGGCGATGGTCGACATCGATTGGTTCAAGACCATCAATGACGAGTTCGGTCACGCCGCCGGCGATCAGGTGCTGACGGCCGTCGGGCGCGTCCTCACCGATCACCTGCGGACCGGCGACCTGGTCTCTCGGCATGGTGGCGAGGAATTCCTGGTCATTTTGCCCGACACGCCACCGGCGGGCGCGCTGCAGGTGGCCGAGCGTCTGCGTGAAGCGGTGGCGGCCTTGGCCTCCCTGCCCAAGCACGTGACGGTATCGATCGGGGTGGCCGCCTGCCATCAGGACGAGACCGCCCTCAGCCTGGTGGCGCGGGCCGATGCCGCGCTGTATCAGGCCAAGGCGGCGGGACGCGACCGGGTGGTGATGTCCGATGATGGAGGAGCCGAGGGTTTCCTGCGCACCACCGCTCGGCGCAGCAAGCAGGCTGCCGGCACGGAGAGTGCGACCTACCGCGCGATGGGCAGCCGACGGGTGCCGACGCCGGTACCAGAATAGTGGCGATGAGCAGGACGCCCTGACGTCACGCCTGGCAGCCGACCGTCACCACGCATTTCCCTGTGGTTGGTGGTCTAGCCGTTCGATGTAGAGGAAGCTGCCGACGAATCCGCGCACCGACCACCAGCCTTCGCCGGTGCCGTTCACCGGAACCTGATCATAGGAATCGCTGGCGCGCGCCACCGCCGAGGAACCGCCCACCGCGGAGGTCCATTCGGCGCGGTAGAACAACAGACGCTCCTGATTGCGCAGCGCGTAGAACAGCGACGGATCGTTGCCGAATTCAGCGGTCGCGCGCTCCTGCACGACCTCGTCCCAATCACGGAAGCCATGGGTCGCGCCCGCACCGCAGGTGATGGTGAAGGTCGCACGCTCGTCCTGCGGGGTTCCCGGATCATCGACATGCCGATAGGCGCGGAACCACGAGAGGTCGAGGGATTCCATGCGCGGGCGCGGATCGCCAGCGGCGAAATCGCTCCAGGTGCTGGCGGCCGGCTGCGGATCCGGCTTGGCCATCGATACCAGTTCGGCCCAGCCCGGAGTCGCATCGCGCGGAGCCGGGTTGTAGGCGTAGGCCGTGCGCAGGGCATACGGTGGACGTTCGAGCATGAACATCGGACAACGCGCACTGAAACCGGGAACGGGGAAATGAGCCGTGAGCGGTGCGTGGGTCTCGTCATCGATGGCCAGATCGCGGTCGAGCGCACTGCGCGGTCCGGTCTTCCCGTTGCGGATGTCGACCCAGCCGAAGGCCTCCTCATGCTCCGGCGTATCGGGATCGTCCCAGCCGAGGCGTGAGGATTCCTGGATGTAATGCAGGGCGGCATTCAGCATCAAGCGCGCCTGCGCCTCCTGCTGGACCATCTGCGATTCCGCGGCGTCGCTGCGCATGCGCGTGATGAACACCAGGCTGAGGCTGAGGAACAGTGCGGAGATCCCGGCGACCACGATGAGGGTGCTGCCACGACGAGGGCTCATGGCGCGGTCGCCTCGGGGTCGAAACGCCAAGTGTCGAGTCCACGTTGCTGACGGGCGCCACGCAGGGTGGTACCGATGGCCCAGAAGGAGAATCGCGTGCTCTGGCCGGTGATGGGGCTGTTGATCTCCACCGTGCAGACGTCCATGTTGTGGCTCCAGACCACGTAGCGGCGGACGTCGGTCGACAGCGTCGGCCATTGCGCCGGACGCTGGTTCTGCGCCATCAGCCAGCGGGTCTCGCGGCAGTCCTTCTGCAGGTCGCGATAACGCCAGGGCGCGGGCGCGCTCTGATGGAAGCGGAAACGGTTGTAGCCCGCGTTGCGATAGAAGTCGCTGGTGGTCACGCAGAAGGTGGTGTGATGAGTCAGCGCCCAGATGTCCTTGGGCGTATCGGCGGCGGTACCGCTCGGGCGCTGGGAACTGTACGCACGTGGTGGTGGCATGGCGTTCGCAGGCGTGTCGACCTTGACGAACTCGTCGGGTACCCGGCCATTGGCTTCGAAGTAGCTGAAGATGGTGTTGCCCGGCAGGTAGTCGACGAGGGCGTAATGGCCGATGTCGCGATTGATATCGTGCATCTGGACCGGCAACCAGGCGCGTTCCCTGAGGTTGTGATCCGTGCGCGAAAACAGGTCGTAGCTTCCCCAGCGTTTACTGTTCGAGGCATAGCCGAAATTCCGCCACCACGTCTTCGGGCGATCCGGGCGGAAATCGGGATCGTAGGTCAGCCTGGCGAACGGCAGGCCGGGGGCCCGTAGCGGCTGCGCCGCCTCGTCGTGGGGATCATCATAGGTGGTCCAATGATCGAGATCCTCCAGCGCCGCAAGGAAACCGGTGCGCAGGAGATTGTTCTCTGCGGATAAGCGGTTGCACACCGTCAGGGTCTGGGTGGCGACCCTTAAAGCGGCGAAGGCGCTGTAGATCACCAGCATCGACAGGGTGATGGCGATCATCAATTCCAGGAGGGTGAAGGCGGAGCGTGGGCGCATGTGGCCTCCGTCAGTTTTTCAGCCCGCACCACACGCGGGGATTGTAGAAGTTGAAGCGTCCGACGACGGTGGCGCGCATGCGCACGGACGGCGGCGTCGGGCCCCGATCGTAGACGCCATTGCCATTGCGGTCCGCGCCATGGATGCCGAGGAATATCCCGCGGTTGCCCAGGGCAGCCCCCTGATTGGCCGGAATGGTGGTGCGGGTGGCATTGCCGAAGACGAAGAACACCTCCGGATTGCCGAATTTGTGCGCGCCGTTGTTGTAGGCGACGCTGCCGGCCGAATCGTGAGCGAACTTGCCGGCATCGATCGCCGCGCTGGGGGCGGCCTCGAAGTCCTCGTAACTCTGCCAGTCGACTGCCCAGAACACCAGTTGCCGGCAGCGCTCGTAGGCCGCGAACTTGGCGGTGAGGTTAAAGGTCGAAGGATCACCGAAGCTCAGCGGCAGATTGGCAACGTTGCGCTCATGGCTCGCCTTCGCATCACCGGAGGTGGCAAAGGGGAACGAACTGGCGCAATTCAGATTGGTCACGCTGGAACGCGGTCCCAGGATCCGCCAGGCGACATCGCCATTCGGCCCGGGTTGCGGCGTCGCGACCGCGGTGGCGGCAGTACTCGCGAACAGCTCCGCCTGCAGCAGAGGATGGTCCCAGGCGCTCTGGAAATTCAGCGGACGGTCGAGGCCCCAATCGTAGGGATTGGTGCTGGCGTAGCGGCGGATCCAGGCGAGCGAGGATTCATGCGCGCGTGCGGCCTCTTCGCGATAGAGGGCCATGTCCGCCGCCGGAGGTGCCGGGCTGAACGAGGTCGACGTCAACCAGGCCATCGCCTGCGCCACATAACTCGCCGCCAATACCTTGGCCGGCTCCACCGTGAGATGGGCGTCACCAGTGGGGGGCCTGGGAACGCCACCACTCTCGACGGGCATGCTGAGGGCGAGGACCAGGGCCTTGGTCAGATCGCGGTAGGCCAGCACGTCGCTCAGCAGGGGCACCGCCGGCGCCGGAGGAAATGACTGCCACTTGGTGACCACGGCCCTGAATTCCGTGCGCGCCGCCCAATTGCCCAGGACCCAGGCATCCTCGTGTCGCGAGGAACGCGTCGACGACCCCGGCCGACCACGTGGGGGGGTCGGGTACCAGTCGTAATATGGCCAGGCCTTGAGCGGATGGTTCACCAGGGCGTACTGCTGGGCGTGGCCGATGAAGGCGAAGACCAGCCGTGAGGATTCGTTCGGTAGCGCGCGATCGTCGAGCACGAGGTCGCCTTCGGCGATCGAGGAGTTCGGTCGTGGGCTGGCATAGAAAAGGGTGCCGCCCTCGGCGAGGATGCGCGAGATCTCGTCGTTCGCGCTGTCGAGGCGGCGGGCGATCTCCGGTGGCAGCGGGAGGCAGCCGTGCCGCCAGTTGCTGGCCTTCTGCTCCGCCAGCGGCGCATGCGCGACAGTATTGATGGTGTTCGCCCCCAGCGTGCTGGCTTCCAGACGCTGCTTATCCCATTTGCGCCATTGATTGGTGTTGACCGACATGATGTCGATGGCCTTGGCCGCAGCGAGGAGCTGATAACGTGAGAGCTGCTGCGCCTTGATGCCCATCGGCATCAGCATCAGCACGCTGATGATTCCGATCGAAACCAGCGCGAGGCTGAGAGCGACCTCAAAAAGGGTGAAGGCGCCGGTGGACCAGCGCAGACGAGGGGGCCGACGGCTCATGGTGCTTTAATAGACTCACAGGTATTGATGAACCGGACACCGGCCCGCTTCCAACAGATGAGAGCTGACCGCGTGGAACGCCTCGACCGCGAGGGTGTTGAGAGAGCCGAATAGCAGAGTATTCGAGTTCTGGTACTGACGACTACTCGAAGCGGTAGCGTTCATGCCCATGAATAGACAGGAAAGTGCAAGAACCTGCGCTCTTCGGATCAAAGCCGCCTCACGCCCGTCATCAGCGCCGCGGCCACCAGTCGCGAAAGTCACTTCCTCGAGTGGATGAAAAGCGCCGATAGCGGATAGCGGATGGCGGAGGTGCTAGTGCTCAGCGCAGGACCTTGGCCTCGGCAGCGATGCGCTTCGGATTCGGATCGCCACCGTCGCGAGTGAAGGTCGGCACGTTGTTGCGCAGGCGCACGCTGATGATGTCGCCAGCTTTGACCTGACCGGAGGCGATCAGGCGCGACAGCGGCGCGACCAGCATGCGTTCAACCGCGCGGCGCATGGGACGTGCGCCGAATTGAGGGTCGGTTCCTTCTTCCTGGAGCTTGTCGAGGTAGGCCGGCGAATAGTGCAGGATGATCGGCATGTTGGCGCCGAGGAGACGTTTGTAGACGTCCTGCAGCATCAGATTGAGGATCTTGCGCAGGTCCTGCGTGCCGAGGACGCGGAAGCAGATGATGTCGTCGAAGCGGTTGAGGAATTCGTAGGGGAATACCTCTTTCGCCGCCTCCACCGCCTTGGTCTTGATGTCTTCGTTGATCGCCTCGGCTTCGGTCTGGACCTCGAAGCCGATGGAACGATGGCGCAAGGTCGCGCTCATCTCCTCGGCACCGACGTTGGTGGTGATGATGATCACCGAGCGGGTGAAATCGACGGTCTTGTTATTGCCGAGGGTCAGGTGGCCATCCTCCATCAGGCCGAGCAGCGCGTTCCACAATTTCGGATGCGCCTTCTCGACTTCATCGAACAGCACGATCGACAGGTAGTGCGACTTCACCTGCGGGAAGAGCTTGGCGATCTTGCCTTCGCCCTCGGCGAACACCCCGCGGCCTTCCGCCTGGGCTTCCTTATGGTGCTTGTCGAGATTGTCCTGCGACAGCATCGGCTCGACGTCGTTGCCGACATACCCAGGAGGCGAGCCGAAGAGCTTGGAGACGGTGAATTCGCTGGAGAACTCCTGGCAATTCACCCGCGTGAAGGCGTTGCGTTTGCCGAAGATGGTCTCGGCCAGCGCCTTCACGGTCTCGGTCTTGCCGACGCCGGTGGGTCCGAGAAACAGCAACGTGAGGATCGGCCGTTCGGGATTGCGGATGCCGGCGAGCACCTTGCTGAAGCTGTCGAGGATGGCGTCGATGGCGGTGATCTGGCCGATCACCCGCTCGCGCAGCATGGCCTCGAAGCGGGACACCTGGTTGGAGCGCTTGAGGGGATCCAGCACCAGGGAGCGGTCCTTCTTGGTGGGAGCGGGTTCGGCATGCGCCATGGAGGCCTCACTGGATGCAGGTGAAGGAGGTGCGGGTCGTGCTGGAGGTTGGCAGGAGCCCCTTGGGAATGCTCAAGGTATACCCCACGTTCCCACAACGCTGCGAGTGGATCCTGAAAGGCTTTTACGCCGTCACCAGAGGCCAATCAGTCAGCACATCATAGCGTGGGCCCGGTCCCTCACGGCGGCGGCAGAAGACCAGTCCGGTGGTCTCGCAGGAACCCCAGTCCGCCTGGCCATTGGCGAGGAAGAGATCGCTCCAGGAACGTCCGGCAGCAGCCTGCTCCCAGGCGGCCGCGCGCCTGGGGCGGCAGATGGTGACATGCGGCAGGAAGGCACGCTCGGGGGTGACGTCGAGGGCGGCGCAGAGGTCGAGGTGGATGTCTGCGCAGCGGGCGCCGATGTCCTCGACTGCCGCGTACACGGCCCGTGGTTCGGTGCGTCCGCCGGTTGCACCGAGGCCGCTGAAGCGCAGCTGCGGCCGGCGCAAGCCACAAGCGACCAGATCGATGGCGGACGGCAGCAGATGGGCCTCGTCATCGTCGAGATCGCCGAGGAAGGCGACCGTCAGGTGATAGTCCTCGGGATCGATCCAGGAGGCGGGCAGGTCCCAGGCCTGGAAGCGTTCAGCCACCTGCGCCAGGCGATCACGTGGGGCATCCGCCAAGCGTAACGCGAGAAAATGGTTCATCCGGCGTCCACCACGCTGTCGTGGATTGCCCGATCCTGCGCTTGGCAGGGGGTGGGTGGGGTCGAAGCTGCCGGCATGCCAGTGATGGAGATCATGACTTTGCTCGATAGCTGGTTGCAACGTCAGCTCAAGCCTGAGGCCGCGGCATGGGTGCGCGATACCTGTGCGCGTATTCCGGTGGAGGGCGGCGTGCGCACCTTGTTCATCGCCTTCGGCGTGGCGGGTCGGCGCAGTGGTCGCGAGCCGCTGCGACTCTCGCCCGCTGATCTGGTCGCAGCGACGACCGCGCGCAGTGGCTGGGACCCGTCACATTGGAACATGGACCACGTGGCACGGACGCGCCTGGTGCTGACGTTGCCAGCGGGCGATGCCCAGGCGTGGATGACCATCCTCGACCAGCTCTTCGCCGCCGCCGGACTCGAAGAACTGGTGGCGCTGTACCAGGCCTTGCCGTTGCTGCCGCATCAGGAGCTGCTGGCGCCACGCATCGCCGAAGGCGTGCGCTCGAACATGAGTTCGGTTTTCAATGCCGTCGCGCTCGACAACCCGATCGCCGCCGAGCGCCTCGACGAGGGCGCCTGGAACCAGACGGTGCTCAAGGCCCTGTTCATCGCCAGCCCGGTCGCCCGCATGATCGGCGCCGAGCGCCGCGCCAATACCACCCTGGCGCAGATGCTCATCGACTACGCACGCGAGCGCCTGGCCGCCAAACGTCCGGTGCCCGTCGACCTGTGGGCGGCCGCCCGTCCGGGCTGTACCCCGGCGCAACGTGTCGAGCTCGACCGATTGCATGCCAGCGCGCCAGCCGCGTCGGCGTAACTCTATCCTCTGGGAGCGCCTGCCATGAAACTGATCGACCCCCACGTGCACATGTCGGCTCGCACCACCGATGATTACGAGGCCATGCGCGATGCCGGCGTCGTCGCGGTGATCGAACCGGCCTTCTGGGTCGGACAGCCACGCACCACCCTGGGCTCGTTCCAGGATTACTACGCCTCGCTGGTCGGCTGGGAGCGGTTCCGCGCCGCGCAGTTCGGCATCAAGCACTACTGCACCATCGGTCTGAACAGCAAGGAGGCCAACAATGAGGGCCTGTCGCGCGAGGTGCTGGAGATCTTGCCGCTGTTCGCCTCCAAGGACGGCGTGGTGGCGATCGGCGAGATCGGCTACGACGACCAGACTCCCGCCGAGGACAAGGTCTACCGCGCCCAGCTCGAACTGGCCAAGGAACTCAACCTGCCGGTGATGATCCATACGCCGCATCGCGACAAGAAGCGTGGGACGGCGCGCTCGATGGATGTGGCGATCGAACACGGTCTGAAACCCGGCTCGGTGGTGGTCGACCACAACAACGAGGAGACCGTCAAGGACTGCCTCGACCGTGGCTTCTGGGCCGCCTTCACCATCTACCCCAAGACCAAGATGGGCAACGAGCGCATGGTCGAGGTCGTGCGCACCTACGGCAAGGAACGCATCATCGTCGATAGCAGCGCCGATTGGGGGGTGAGCGATCCACTCGCCGTCCCTAAGACCGCGCGCCTCATGCTCGAACGCGGCATCCCCCGCGACCAGGTCGAAGCCACCTGCTATGGCAACGCCATCCTCGCTTACGGCCAGTCGGGACAGTTCAACGAGAGCGACTGGCTGACGCCGACGGCGATCGACCAGCGCACGTTGTTCGAAGGCAACAGTGTGCTGCGCGGCCAGGCGCCGCGCGTCGACGAGACCGTGGCCAAGGGCCTGATCTCGTGAACCAGACTTCGTCGGAGGAGCGAGCCACGACTTTCTGTTGCGACCGCATGCGTGATCAGCTCGCCCGTCAATGCACGGACCACGTCGATATCTACGAATGCCCGGATCACCTATTGGATCGCCACCCGAATGGCGACACCGGCATCATCATCCATGATGGTGGATCATCGATGGTGAAGATCGCCTTCTGTCCATGGTGCGGCTCTCTATTGTCGACCTGACGGAGGCATCGGGATGGCCAGCCGTCGCTTACTGATGTCGGGGCTGATCGCTTCGGCTCTGCTGCTGGGTGCGATGGCGGCGTTCCTTGCCCTGTGGCGGTTAGTGCCGCAATGGGACATCGGAGGCTGGTCGTTTCGAGCAAACTGGTGGCTCACCTCGGAGGCGTCGTGCGAGGAGTTGTTGCGTTCATACCATCGGTCCTTGGACAAGGGATACTCGATCACCATCAACGAGTGGCTCGATAGCGAGTTGGAACGGGGTCAATCAAGTACACTCGTCCGAATGGCAATCTTGCGATTCTTCGCGTTGCGTGCAGAAAATGGGCGTCAGCCGGACGCGTTCTGCAAACGCGGGCCCGACCTCATCGGTGAGGTACTGGTGGCGAGCCGGGCGATGGGCGCGGATAAACGCGGCGCGGTGATGCTGATGGAATGCCTGCGAAAACGACAAGTCCTGAAATTGTATTGGGTGCAAGATGTTCCCGCGGGAGCCGAGCATTTCGGGGACCAGCTCATGCACGAGATCGCTTGGGATGCCTTCCAGCATTGGTGGGAACTATCCCAGCTTGAACGCATGGGGCGCGACCCACTCGACGAAACGGGAATCCTACTCGCGAGTTTTTAAGGGGGTAAGCTTCGGACGCGCAGGATAAGTTCGTGCAGGTGCGGAGGCCAACTTCACTCGGCATCCGCTGTGTGGTGATCACGCTCCGGGCGGCGGCTTCACCGACGCCAGCGCCGCCCGCGCGATGCCACGCACCATCCGCGGAAAGACCAAGCCGTGGAGTGCGGCGACTCCGTACCAATACACCAGTCCCCAGAGACCGTGCGGGCGGAATCGCGCGGTCTGGATCAACCGGCAGCGGTTGCCATCGCCGAGCGGCTCGATGGTCCATTCCAGGCGCGCCCGCCCGGGCAGGCGCATCTCCGCAGCCAACTCCAGGCGGCGATCCTTCTCGACCGCCACCACACGCCAGAAATCGACCGCATCACCGACCAGCAGACGCTCCTGGTCACGGCGGCCACGGCGCAATCCCGGTCCGCCGACCAGCCGGTCGATGATGCCACGCCACCGCCACAACCAATCGGTGGCGTACCATCCGTGCCCGCCGCCGATGCGGCAACAGGCCTGGAACAAGGCAGCGGCATCGACGGCGACCGTCACTTCACGGCGATCACTCAGCAGCGTGCCACCCGCCCAATCGGGATCGCCAGGAATGGTGCCGGCGTCCGACCATCGGGTTTCCACCGCATCGGCGTGCAACTTGCCGATCGCCAGCGCGATCGACTCGCGCACGCCCAAGAGCGGCTGTGGCATCAGCTGATGGGCGAGAGCGTTGCGACAGACCACCCGGTTGCGCAGCCCTTCGGCAAGGGGTCGCGCCATGTGCCGATCCAAGGGCGTGACCAGATGGATCCACCACGAGCTCAGCCGCGGAGTCAACACCGGTACAGCGATGATCCAGCGTCGCCTGAGGTCGAGCTCCTCGGCGGTTATCTGCATCAGGTCACGGTAGCTCAGCACATCCGGCCCACCGATGTCGAGCGTCATACCCGTGGTGGCCGGGGTGGTCAGGCACGCGACGAGGTAGTGGAGCACATTGCGTACGGCGATGGGTTGGCATTCGGTGCCGACCCAACGGGGCGTCACCATCACGGGCAGGCGTTCGACCAGGTAACGCAACATCTCGAACGACGCCGAGCCGGAGCCGATGATGATGGCGGCCCGCAGCGTCGTGACGGGGATCACGCTGCTGGCGAGCATCGCCTCGACCTCGCGCCGGGATGCGAGGTGTTCCGACAGCTCATCGCCGGTCTCTCCCAGCCCGCCGAGGTAGACGATGCGTTCCAAGTTCGCAACGGTGGCGGCGGTGACGAAGTTGCGCGCCAATTCCAGATCACGCCGATGGAAATCACTCCCCGCGATGGTCATGGAGTGGATCAGGTAGTAGGCGGTGCCGCACCCCTGCATGGCCGCGATCAACGCAGAGGGATCGTCGAGCGAGGCCTCGACGATCTCCAGACGCTCATCCGCGGCCCAATCCCGCATCGCCAGTTTTTCAGCCGACCGCACCAGGCAGCGCACCCGCCAGCCGCGTCGCAAGAGCCAGCGGGTCAGACGCCCACCGATGTAGCCCGTGGCTCCGGTCATGAAGACCGTCCGCGCCTGGGCGGGCGCAGGCTTCAGGGCGGCGAAGTGATCGGAGGAGTCCATGAACAGACCATCAGTCGGCTGATGAGCGATCCAGCATCCTCGCTACCCTGCTCCACGATGGGGCGACACCCACGTCATGGCTGCTTGCAGGGGAGCGACATCACCGGGTGCGAGCGCTACCGCCGCCGGTGTCGGAACTACGACCCGACCGACGCCGCGACTTCGAACAGCTTCTCGACGTCGCCGGCTTCCAGTGCACGCGCCAAGCCTTCGAGGGCGAGGTCGCCGACCAGGCGGCGCTTCTCCGCCTGCAGGCGCAGCACGCGCTCCTCGATCGATTCGACGGTGACGATGCGATAGACCATCACCGGCTTGTCCTGACCGATGCGATAGGCGCGGTCGGCCGCCTGGTCTTCCGCGGCGGGATTCCACCACGGATCGAGGATGATTACGTAGTCGGCGGCGGTGAGGTTGAGACCCACGCCACCAGCCTTGAGCGAGATCAGGAACAACGGGTCGTTGCCCTTCTGGAACGCCTTGACCTTGGCTGCGCGGTCGCGGGTGCGGCCATCGAGGTATTGGTAGGTGTACTTGCGTTCTTCGAGCTTCTCTTGGATGACCGCGAGGAACTTGGTGAATGAGCTGAACACCAGCGCGCGGTGGCCTTCGCTGATCAACTCGTCGACCAGGTCGATGAAGAGCTCGACCTTGGCGCTGTCGATGAGCGGAGCACCGACCAGCGCCGGGGCGCAGGCGGCCTGACGCAGGCGGGTGATGGCCGCGAGGATCGACACGCGGGAACGCTCCAGGCCCTTCGAGCCCAGCAGATCCATCACGCCGACGCGCTCCTTTTCGAGGAGTTCGTGGTAGAACCGCGACTGCTCGTCCGACATGCGCGCATGCAGCAGGATCTCGGTCTTCGGCGGCAGTTCGGTGGCCACTTCGCTCTTGATGCGGCGCAGCACGAACGGCGCGACGCGGTCGCGCAGGCGGTTGATCGCCTCGGGATCGTCCTGCAGGGTCTCCTTCAGCGTCTTGCGACGACCGAGGAATCCCGGCATCAGGAAGTGGAAGATCGGCCAGAGATCCTCGGCGCAGTTCTGCACCGGCGTACCAGAGAGGCACATGCGGCGACGGGCGGCGAGCTTGAGCGCGGCGCGCGTGGTCTTGGCCTCCGGATTGCGGATGACGTGCGCCTCGTCGAGGATCACCGTGCTGTACTCGATCGAGGACAGCAGCTTGATGTCGCGCTGCAGGATGTTGTAGCTGGTCAGCAGCAGGCCCTTCTTGGGCAGCCGCTCGGTCGACTTCACGCGGTCGAGCCCCAGGTGCGTGTGCACCGGGACGTCAGGACAGAATTTTTTGCATTCGTCGACCCAGTTGTCGACCACGGAACGCGGCGCGACGACGAGGTGGACACCTGGATCCTCGCGGTGCCGGTGCAGCACGAAGGTGATCGACTGGACGGTCTTGCCGAGACCCATGTCGTCGGCGAGCACGCCGCCGAGGCCGCGATTGCTGAGGAAGACCATCCAGTCGAAACCAGCGTGCTGGTATTCGCGCAGGGTGGCGTTGAGGCCCTTGGGCAGTTCGACATGCGGGATCGACGCGCCGCCCTTGGCCAGGCTGGCGAGGTCGAGCGTCGCCGCGTCGAGCTGCATCTCGCCGCCGGATTCGGCCAGCGACACCGCCATGGCGGCGGCGTGCCGCGGAACGCGGACCTTGCCGTTGTGCTCCTTCAGTCCGCCGAACTCCGACAGCGTGCGGTAGCGGCTGAGCCATTCGTCGTTGATGCGCGCGCGCAGGCCGTCCTTGAAGACCATGACGTTCTGGCCACGGGCGGCGTTCTTCAGCAGTTCCTTGATCGGCACGTGGCGACCGTCGACCAGGGCGTCGATCTCCAGTTCCAGGTAGTCGTCGTGGGCGACGACCTTGGCGCTGGTGACGATGTCGGTCGGCGGACGGCCGCGATGCAGACGATCCTGGCCGCGGATGTCCCAGCCCTGGAGATTGGGGATGACCTGCGCCAGGAAGCGGTCGGCGGCATCGCCATCAGCGACGAAGCCGAAGGCGCCGCGGCGCTGCACCAGGGCTCCACGCTTGATGAACTCGTTGCAGCGCTGCAGTTCGAGGTCGCGATCACGTTCGCACTTGAGGATGTTGCCGTTCTTGTCCTCGGCGACGATCAGGCCGATGCGCTCCAGCGGATCGATCTCGGGCAGGTCGTCGTGGTAGCGGAAGCGCACGTTGCCGCACAGCCGCGAATCGACTTCGTACATCTCGAGGATCGGCTGCGGGCGACCGCGCACCTGCTTGGCGCGCTCGGCCTGCGGTGGCACCTGGCCGGCATGCGCGAGCACGCTGCGCCAGGGATCGCGCACCAGCCACTCCTTCGGCACCATGATCGGACCCTGCATCAGGGGATCGAGGTGCTCGGCGGGTCCGGTCCATTCCAAGGGGATGATGCGACCGCGGAAGACGATGTGGGGACCAGGGATCAACCAGACGTTGGCGACCGCGGCGCCACCCACTTCGAGGTAGAGGCGGACCTTCTCGCCCTTGTCCTCCATCATCAGACGGGGACTGCGCGGGCTGCCTTCGATGACACACGGGTAGGTCTGCCCGTCGATGATCATCACGGGCGGCGGATGCACGCCGCGCACCTGCGTCAGCGCGCGCTGGATCGAATCCATCTCGTGCAATGGCTCGCTGCGTACGCCGGAGGCGCCTTCGACCACCAGGGTGCGCGTGCGTTTGCAGTTGGGCAGGGTGCGGCTGAGCGTCAGTACGACCTGGCCGGTTCCCTTGGGAGCGGCGGGACGTGTGGCGTCAGGAGTGGATGAGGTAGCAGGACCAGGCATGGCCAATTCCGTTGCAGGCGTTCCCAACAGTGCGCGGGCGGACCCTGGATCCGGCCTTTTCGAAGGCCACTCAGGTCACCCAGGGGTGCGGCCCCGTTGGGGGTGGAGGGCGCATCCTAACCGCCAATTCACCGCCGCAAGAAGGGAAAAATACGATGTCTAACGCTACCTTTGCCGCATAAACGTCGATTCTGCGGTAAAACCCGGAGCACCGGATGTCTGCATCACGGATCCGAGGCCCGGGTGGGTTGCCAAGCGGGGTTGCACGGCAATCTCCCGCCCATGCTGCCCTATCTGCCGAGTACCGTCGCCGAAGCTCTCTATACCGTGCTCGATCAGGCCGCTGCCACGCGAGGGCGTGCGACGTTGGCGATCCCCGGCGGACGCTCACCTGGGCCGGTGCTGACGGCGCTCGCGGGGCTGTGCACGACCTACCTGCGCGAACGCCTACACCTGCTTTGGCTCGACGAACGTGCGGTGCCGGTCGGCCACGCTGAGCGCAACGACGGGCCGACGCTGGCGGCTTGGCAGGCAGGGGGGCCGCTGCCGACTCACGTCTACCCGATGGCCGCCGAGCGGGACGATCTCGAGGCCGCAGCGGCGGAATACGCCATGCACCTCAAGGCCGCCACCGGCGGCTCGGGCGCTCTCGATGCATGCCTCATCGGCATCGGCGAGGATGGCCATCTGGCGAGCCTGTTTCCGCATCATGCCGGACTCAAGGAACTGGCCGACGTCTTCCCCATCCATGACAGTCCGAAGCCACCTTCCCGACGGCTGACCTTGTCGCTGCCGGTGCTGCATCGGGCTGCGCAGCATGTGGTACTGGCCTTGGGAGCGGCCAAGGGCGTGATCGCCATGCGCTCGGCACGTGGTCCGGATCCGGCGATCCCGGTGAGCCTGCTGCCGCGCGGGCGCACGGTGTGGTACCTCGATGATGCGGCTGCCGCGGCCCTGGGGTGAACCACATCAGGACTCCTGCGCATGGTCTGAAGCGACCGAAGTCTTCAGGGTTCTTCCCGCCGATAGATTCCACCCAGCAGTCATCACGGATGAGGTCCCATGTCCACCGCGTCCCACGCTCCCACCAACGCTTCTGAGCGCGTGCCATGGTCACTCAAGCTGGCCTATACGTTGTTCATGGCGGTGTTGATCCCGGTCTATTGGTGGAATTATGGCCCGACCAATTTCCTCTATTTCTGCGATGTTGCGCTTTTTCTGGTCCTGGTCGGCATCTGGTGCGAGTCGTCGCTGCTGATCTCGATGGCGGCGGTCGGCATCGTCGTGCCGCAAGTGGTGTGGGTGGCGGACTTCCTGGTCGGTCTGATGGGCGGACGCCTCACCGGTATGACCGCGTACATGTTCAATGCCGAGAAGTCGCTCTTCCTGCGTGGCCTCTCGCTCTTCCACGGCTGGCTGCCATTCCTGCTGATCTATCTGGTGTGGCGGATGCGCTACGACCGGCGGGCACTCGTCGGCTGGACTCTGGTGGCCTGGGTTCTGCTGCTGGTGTGTTATTTCCTCATGCCGGGACCACGCCCCGATGCCGCCGCGCTCGCCACCCCGGTCAACATCAACTACGTGCATGGCATGGGCGACCTTGAGCCGCAGACCTGGGTGCCGCCACTCGCGTGGTTGGGAGGTCTGCTGGTGGGACTGCCGTTGCTGGTCTACTGGCCGACGCACTGGGTGTTGGCGAAGCTCTTTCCGCGAATTTCATAGCGGGCTGCGTAATGCGCGGCGCGCGAGTGCGGGTTCCGCTTTCCGCGATCAGCGCAAGACCAGCAACCATCCCAGCATCGCGATGGGCGCCGCGATGGTGGTGACCACCACCATCGCGGCCATCAGTTCCGCATCTCCGCCAAGCAGGCGCGCCATCGGCACCGAGGCGATCGCCACCGGGCAGGCCATGAGGATCACCGCGGCGGTGAGCACCAGGGGCTCGATGCCGAGGAGGAGACCCAGCGCCCAGGTCACCGCCGGCACCAGGACGAGTTTGCCGATGGCGATCACCGCCAGCAGGGCGTGGTTGCGCCGCATCAGCCGCAGATCGAGCTGCATGCCGACCAGCAGCAGGGACATCGGCACCGCGGCTCCAGCCAGCAGGGCGAGGGTGTTGCCGACCATCGTGCCGCGCAGGGCGCCGGGCTGGATCAGGCTGACCACCGTCCCCAGCGCGCAGGCGACGATCAGCGGGTTGCGCGGCAGGTGGCCGAGGACATGCAGCACACCCGTGGGGGTCAGGCCGTGATGGGCCAGGCGCAAGGCCACCACCGACCCGACATTGAAAGCGGTGATCATCGCTCCCAACAAGACCCCGAAGGCGGTCAGCAGGATGACGCCCTGGTCGGGCGGCATGGCCGCCGCCAGGAGTTGCACCACCGGCAGGCCGATGAAGGCGGCATTGGGTCGTGCTACTCCGGCGACGATCGAACCCCGCCTCGCCGGTGGCAGGTGGCGTGTCAGCAGCCAGCTCCCGATCAGTCCGGTGACGAAGCCGCCCATGGTAGCGAGCAGCGCCGCGGCATCGAAGAAACGGCGGGTATCGACCCCGGCGACGAGCACGAACAACTGGGTCGGCAGGGCGACCCAGTAGACCACGTTGTTGAGGTCCTCGACCCCCTGATCGCCCACCAGGGCGAAACGGTGGGTGCCCCATCCCACCGCCACCAGGGCGAAAACCGGGATCAGGGCTCCCAGCAACAGCCACAACTCTGCCACCATGGCCGGGACGATCCGCCCACGGGTCCAACCCGCCAGGGGACAGTCGTGCAGCTTCGTGCCGTGGTCACCGCCCCGTGTTTGCAACACTCCGCCGCGCTGGTGGAGGGTGGTCTTGCTGCCGCATCACGGCGGCCTCCAATGCCGACCCGGTCCGCTCTGGACCTGCTGCCCCCTGGAGTCCTGCCATGTCCCTGACCCGCGCGTGTGTTTTGTCCATGATGCTGGTGCCGGTGCTGTCCCTGGCGGCGGCTGAGCAGGTCTACCCAGGCACCACCAAGTCGAACCCGCCGCCGCCCACGGCCAGCGGGTCCTTCCTGATCGACAAGACCATTCCTGCCTATGGCGTGATCAACCAGGTCCCGCATTACACCGACAGCCGCGCCAACAGCCTGTACCTGGAGATCCACCAGGTGCTGGCCGACGTCGAGAGCCGGGTGATGGCGGGCAGTGCCGCCGCGGCACCGGTCGACAGCACGAGCAAGAAGAAGGATGAGCCGGTCGCGGCGATAGGCGATGCGCGTATCGGCGAGCTGCTCAACCGTCTGGTCGAACTCGACGCCCGCATCGCCTACCGCACCTACCTCGAACAGTGGCACATCGATACCAGCTTCTCGGACCTCGGCCGTGCCACTGATCTGCTGGCGATGAACGGCCAGGTGGGCGCTGCGACCGCGCAGATGGTTCAAGGCACCAAGCCCAAGGGTGCGCCCGAAGCCGCCCAACCCGCCGTGGACGCGCCCACCCCAGCGGCTCCGGCCGCTCCGGCCGAGGCACCAGTTGTTCCCGAGCCTCCGGCGGCTCCGGTCGTCCCGGAAGCTCCAGCGGCTCCCGCCGTCCCGGAAGCTCCCGCCGTCCCCGAGGCTCCCGCCGTCCCGGAAGCTCCCGCCGTCCCCGAGGCCCCGGCCCCGGCGGTGGAAGTTCCAGCTGCCGTTTCCGAGGCTCCAGCCGCCGCCGAAGCTCCGACCGCGGCGCCTGAAGCTGCGCCCGCGGTCGAACTGCCCGCCGCGGAGCCGCCCGCCGACAAGTGATCCGGGCGCGTCATGACCGAGGCTCGGCAGCGTAGCGATATCCTTACGCGCGCAGCTCCCTAGCCTCCCGCCCGTCATGGCACGCATCGTCGTCGGTATGAGTGGAGGGGTGGATTCCAGCCTCAGCGCGGCCCTGCTGCGCGAGCAAGGCCATGAAGTGGTCGGTGTCACCATGCAGTTGTGGCCGTGTGCCGAGCAGGACGGCGGCTTCACGCGCGAAGACTCGTGCTGTTCACCGACCGAGACCATCGATGCCCGTGCGGTCGCGCAGGGCGCCGGCATCCGCCACTACGTGGTCGATCTGGTCGACGGTTTCCGCCAGGGCGTGGTCGACGGTTTCGTCGCCGCCTACGCCGAGGGTCAGACCCCCAATCCCTGCGTGCGCTGCAACGAGAAGATCAAGTTCGGAGCGTTGTGGGAACACGCGCAACGCCTGGGCGCGGAGCAGGTCGCCACCGGTCACTACGCGCGGGTCACGCAGGCCTTCGATCGCCACGTCCTGCGCACGGCGGTGGACCGCAACAAGGACCAGACCTACTTCCTCTTCAGCCTGACGCAGGCCCAGCTCGCGGCGGCGCACTTCCCCGTCGGTGACATGACCAAGGACGAGGTCCGCGCCGCGTCGCGCGCGCGTGGCATCGTCACCGCCGACAAGATCGAATCCCAGGACATCTGCTTCATCGGCAATGAAGGGGTGGAGGGATTCCTGCGCGAACGGATTCCGGAGGCGTTCCGCCCGGGTCCCATCGTGCACAGCGATGGCCAGGTCCTGGGTGAACACCAGGGACTGGCGGCCTACACCATCGGCCAGCGCAAGGGCCTTGGCATCGCATGGCACGAACCCCTGTTCGTGGTCCGCCTCGATCACGCCAGCAACACCGTGGTGCTGGGAGCACGCGATGGCCTGCTGGTGGATGAACTGCCTCTCACCGACTGCACCTGGCACCTCGGCGACCTGCCGGCCGGCGGTTTGGAGTGTCGTGTCCGTACCCGTCACCGCGGCCGCGTGGTGCCGGCATTGGTGCTGCCGCGCCCGGGTAGCGGGCCCGGCGGCCTGCCCAACGCCACCGTGCGTTTTGCCGAACCGCAGGCGCGCACCAATGCCGGTCAGGCCTGTGTCGCCTATGACGACCGCGAAGAATTGTGTCTCGGCGGCGGTTGGATCGCACCCGCGCCGTGAGACGACGTCCGGGGATCGTCATCTCCCAGGTCCGGTTTCACGCGCCCTGCACCGGCTGACGGGAAAACCTGCAAACATCAGGGGCACCCCGGCGGTAGAAGACTCGCGAATCCAAGTTCCTATCACTATCAGGATACCTCCCATGCGCTTCGCCACCGTGCTGATCTCCATGCTCTCCCTGCCCCTGGGCACGGTGGCACATCTCCATGCGGCTGACACCTATGCGCTGGATCCGGTGACCAGTTCCGCGCTCTTCCGCATCAAACATTTCAACATCGCGTACTTTCATGGCACCTTCAATGCCATCGAAGGTTTGCTGCAATGGGATCAGGCCAATCCCGCCGTCAGCAGCATCGCGGTCACCATCCAGGCGGCGAGCGTGGATTCGCGCGATGCGAAACGCGATGCGCACCTCGCCAATCCCGACTTCTTCGATGCCAAGCAATTCCCCGTCCTGCGCTTCGTCAGCTCGGCCATCACCGCGGTCGACGCCACGCACTACAACGTCGCCGGCAACTTCACCATGCATGGCGTGACCAAGCCCATCACCATCGCCGTGGTCAAGACCGGCGAAGGCAAGGATCCCAAGGGCAACCAGCGGATCGGCTTCGAAACCGTCTTCACGGTCAAGCGCAGCGACTACGGCATGGACAAGATGCTGGAGAACATCGGTGACGAGGTGACCGTGACCTTCTCGACGGAAGGCATCCGCAAGTAACGCCGACTCTTCCCGCCTTGCGCGGCAACCTCGCGCACAAACATGGCGGCATGCGCTGGCTCATGCTGTTGTTGTCGATCGCGATGTCGGGTTGCCAGGCGCACAAACCGCCGGACGGGGCGATCACTGAGCGCCTGCGGGCTGCGGTCGACGCGACGGGCAGCGCCATGGCGGTGCCAGCCGACCAACGGCCCAGCGGGCGCGGGCTCGACGATCAGATCGGCCTGCTCGCCATGCGCCTGTCCTCACAGCGGGTGCAGGACATCGACAGCGGCGCCCTCGACCGTGCGGTGGTGGTCGAAGCCTATCACAATGCCCAGAAACGTCGGGCGGCGCGTCAGGGCACCAGTCAGCCGCCGCGTCTGCTGGTGTTCCTGATCGATCAGCAGCCGCAGTGGTCGCGTGACCAGACCCTGCTCGCCGCGGCCCTGCTCGCGCAGTACGAGCAGGAGGCCAGGCTCGGCGAGCCCACTCCTGGACTCGCGCGTTGAGGGTCGGCCAATGACGAACCCCGCATCACCGATGCGGGGTTCGTGAAGCCGGCAGATGCAGCCCGTGGCTCAATCGTCAGCAGGTTTGCGCACCAGACGGCGTTCGTTGTTGATGCGGCGATCGAGGAAGTCGACCACGCGGCCGATGGTCTCGAGTCCGGCTTCGCCAGGAAGGGCCTCGTCGAAGTTGATGCCGAAGGCGTCCTCCAGGTCCATCGACACCTCGGCGATGTCGAGCGGATCCTTGGTGATATCGGGAACCAGCGCCTGCTTGTCGTAATCGAACTCGTCATCGTCGCCGGGGTGGGGGAGATTGTGCAGCTTGTTGCACATGATCTCTATCACTTCTTCGCGAATACGCTTCTTTTCCATGACCGGCACCGTGTTCATAGGATTCTCACCATTGGGGCGGCGCAGTCTGGTCGTCCGGATCCCGACGGCAACCACCAGGGGCCCCAGGCATGCCCACCAGGATCGGTGCCTCCATTAGAGTTGGTTTCATAACCCATCCCGTAGCGAGCCCGAGCCATCGTCGAGCGAGGCAAGGAAGACGGGCCGTTTGGAGCGGAGGCATGGCCGTAGGCCATGTTGAGCACAAATTGGCTCGTCTGACGCCGCCGCAGCCGACGAGGGCCGGGCGCAGTAGGGAGGGGTTATGAAACCAGCTCTTAGGAGTCGCCTCAAACCGCAGAGCACGTCGGGTCGGGAATCTGGACTGTGCACCTTCGGCGGTTGGGCCTCGGGTACGCGGGTCTACCTGGCGGGTTCTTTTCAGCCGCCGAAGCGGCGGAAGACCAGCGAGGCGTTGTGGCCGCCGAAGCCGAGGTTGTTCGACAAGGCGTACTCGACGCGCTGGCTGCGGGCCTGGTTGGGCACGTAGTCGAGGTCGCACTCCGGGTCGGGCGTCGTGTAATTGATGGTGGGCGGCAGCACGCCATCACGCAGCGCCAGGACCGAGGCGATGGCCTCGATGCCACCCGCCGCGCCCAGAGTATGCCCGGTCATCGATTTGGTGCTGGAGACCGCGAGCTTTTTGGCGTAGTCGCCGAAGACCGCCTTGATCACCTTGGTCTCACCTGCGTCATTGTACTTGGTCGAGGTGCCGTGCGCGTTGATGTAGCCGAGCTGCTCGGGATTGATGCCCGCGTCGCGCAAGGCCATGCGCATGCAACCGATGCCGCCCGCGCCGCTGGGGTCGGGCTGGGTCTCGTGGTAGGCGTCGCCGGTGCAGCCGAAGCCGATGATCTCGGCATGGATGGTGGCGCCGCGCCGCTGGGCGTGCTCGAGTTCCTCGAGGATGACGATGCCCGCCCCTTCGCCGATGACGAAACCATCACGGTCGCGATCGAAAGGTCGGCTGGCGGTCGCCGGGCTGTCGTTACGGGTCGACAAGGCGGTGATCGAATTGAAGCCGGCGACGCCGAGATCGGTGATCGGGGCTTCGCTGCCGCCGCTGATCATCACATCGCACAGACCGCTGCGGATATGGTGGAAGGCCGCACCGATGCAATGCGAACCGGTGGCGCAGGCGGTGGTGATGGAATAGTTCGGACCCTTGGTGCCGTAGACGATCGAGATGTCGCCAGCCGCACTGTCGACGATCATCTTGGGCACCAGGAAGGGGCTGACGCGTGAGGGGCCGCGCGCGGCCATCACCGCACATTCCTCCTCGATGGTCTTCAGGCCGCCGATGCCGGAACCGACGACGCAGCCGGCACGGAAGGGATCCGCCCAGTTCTTCCAATCGAGACCGCTGGAGGCCATCGCCTCATGCGCCGCCTTGAGCGCGAGCAGGACGAAACGGTCCTTGCGCTTGGCCTGCTTCATGTCGCCGATCACCAGCGCGGCATTGTCGAGAGGCACGGCACCGCCGAAGCGGGTCTTGTGCTTGGACACATCCAGAGTGGTGATGGGACCGATGCCGTGGCGTCCGGCTTTCAGCGCATCCCAGAAGGTGGTCGTATCGGTCCCATTACAGGCCAGCACGCCCATGCCGGTGACGACCACGCGACGATTGGTCATCGGTGACTGGGTCACTTGGCGACTTTACCCTCGAGGTACTTGATCACGTCCCCGATGGTCTTGAGGTCCTGATCCTCTTCCAGCTTCACGCCGAAAGCATCTTCCAGGTCCATCATGATCTCGGCGATGTCGAGACTGTCGGCGCCCAGATCGGCGACGATGTTGCTCGCCTCGGTGATGGTGGCCTTATCGCGGCTCAGACGGTCGGCGATGATATCGATGACCTTGTTACGAATGTCGCTCACGGCCACTCCTTGAAAGCGGGCTTTAGCCCGCAGGGCTTTTCGGTGAAGGGCGGTAGTCTGTCGGGCACCCTAAAACGGTCAAGGCGGCGCGGTCGAGGTGCCTGACATGGTGCAACCCGAGTCGCCTGTTAGGGTTCACGCGTATGAGCCGCATGAGGGGAGATCGCTGGTCACTTCGGAGCCTGGGCTTCATCGCCTGCTCCGCCTTGGCTTTCCTGACCGGCTGCGGGGCGCCGGATGACCTTCCCGCCCCAGGCGCGGACGGTCTGGTGGTGATGCATTGGTGGGATGAGAAGCGGCCGGGTCCGCCCGCCTACATGCAGGCCGAGCGCCTCGCGCAGGGCGATGCCGAATTCAAGAGCCTCGAATTCAGTTCGGTGCTGATGCGTCTGCCGGGCGAGGACGGGGTGGTCTACGTCACTGCTCCCAGGGCCAGCTATGATCGCGGCGCCGCGAACGAGATCCTCCTCGGGGCGCTGCCGGACCGTCCGGTGGATGGTCCGGTGCGCTTCATCGGCACCTGGAACGGCGACCTCTTCATGGGCCGGGCGACGCAGGCGGTCTTCGAAGAGGCCAGCCATCGCATGCGCCTGGACGAGGTCGAGATCACCACCCGGGGCCTGCGCCAACGCACCGCCTGGGCGGCCATCACCCGCACCCAGTCGGTACCCTTCGGTGCCCTCATCCGCCTGCCGGATGCCCCCGCGCTGACCGCCGCGCTGGCGGCCCTGCCGACACCGCTGGTGCTGCCGCCGATGCGCCAGGAGTGAACCGGTGGACGTGCCCAGTCCCCGGTCGTCGCTCGCCGCTCCCTGGTGGCGCCGCGTGGTGCCCTACCTCTGGCTGGTGCGACTGACCTTCCTCAAGCTCATGGCCTATCGCATGCGCTACGTGACCGGTATCGCCACGTATGCCATCTTCGTCGGTGGCCAGTACGCCATCTGGCAGGCGGTGTTCGCGGCCAAGGGGCTGACGCCCGACCAGCCGCTCGACGGCCTGACCTTGCCGCAATTGGCGACCTACCTGGCCGTGGCCTACATCGCGCGATCGGCTTACTTCACCAATACCGACAGCGAGATCGCCGCCCGCTTCCAGAGCGGTGACGTCACCCTCGACCTGCTCAAACCATTGAGCTTCCATGGCCAGTGGCTGGCTCAGGCGGCCGGCGAGACCGCCTTCCGCCTGCTGTTCTTCGCCGCGCCCATGAGCCTGGTGCTGGTGCCGCTGTTCGGCGTGCTACCGCCCAGCGGCGCTGGCTGGTGGCAGTTCCCGCTGCTGTTCCTGGTCGCCTTCATCATCAATGCCGAACTCAACCTGATGGCCGGCAGCGCCAGCTTCTGGTTGGAGGACATCACCGGCCTGCTGAGCCTGAAGCGCAACCTCATCATGCTGCTCTCCGGGTTGATGGTGCCGCTGCACTTCCTTGGCGAGACGCTCGGTACGATCGTCAGCGTGCTGCCGTTCGCACTGCTGTCCTATTTCCCGACCATGGCCTATGTCGGCCAGTTGGGGGTCGCCAATCATCCGTCCTTCCTCCACGTTCTCGCTCTGGGCCTGGTGTGGTTCATCATCCTGCGCGGTGGCAACATCGTGATCTGGCGCTGGGCGCAGCGTCGCCTGGAGGTCCAGGGCGGATGAGCGGGACGCAGGTGCAGCGAGCGGGCCAAGGGAATGCCGAGTGCAGAACGCCGCAGGGACCATATGGCTGCCGTCATGGATGAGCGCGATGAGCTGGTGCGGAACCTGAAGCAGCTGGTCGAACTCGACCGGGCGGCGGGCATCGAATTCATGATGAGGAGTGCAACAGCGCCCACACCGCACGCCCTGCCAGCGACGCCTCCGCGGGCGACACCGTCGCCGGTGCGTCCAGCGACGGCGGCGGTCGTTTCACCGCCGATCTCCCGTCCCGCCACGGCCATCCCCGCCTCGACTCCTGCCCTCAATCCGCCGCTGGCGACCACCGGCGGCGAACAGCCGGACACCCTCGACCTGATCGCCGCGCAGATCGCCGGCTGTCGTGCCTGCGGCCTGTGCGAAACCCGGCGTACGACTGTGCCCGGAGAGGGCGATGCCCGAGCGGAACTCCTCTTCGTCGGCGAAGGCCCAGGTGCCGACGAGGACGCCAGCGGCCGCCCCTTCGTCGGCGCTGCCGGTCAATTGCTGACGAAGATGATCGAGGCGATGGGCTTGAAGCGCGACCAGGTCTTCATCGCCAACATCGTCAAATGCCGCCCCCCCGGCAATCGCACGCCAGCGCCCGCCGAGGTCACCGCCTGCATGGGCTACCTGCGTCGCCAGATCGCCGTGCTCAAACCCAAGGTCATCTGCGCCCTCGGCAACACGCCGCTGCGCGCGCTCATGGGCGATGACAGCCTGGGCATCACGCGCATGCGCGGGCAACGTCTACAGTTCGCCGGCATCACCATGATCCCGACCTTCCACCCGAGCTACCTGCTGCGGAATGCGGAAGGAAAAAAACCCTGCTGGGAAGATCTCCAGCAGGTGCTCAAGGAACTCGGTCGTGAGCTGCCTCAGCGCGGGGCCTGACGGCCCCGGTCGCCCGTCGGTGATCGCCGATGACAGTGACCACGCAGGCCGAGCTGCAACGCGACATCACAGGGCCACCTGTGGAATGTCCGGGCTGGACAGGCCGCTGGTAGACAGCCTTCACAGGGGCTTAGGGTTCACCAACAGCCATGCCGCCGTTTGATCCCGAACAGCCGGAAGACCGCCTCACGCAGGAGGCGGAGGAATTGATGCGCCAAAGGCGTTATCAGGATGCGGTCTCACGTTATCAGGATCTGCGTCGGCAATCGCCCACCGATCTGTGGACCAGCCTGGGGTACGTCAGCGCCCTCGAATGCGCCGGCAAGGTGGTCGAGGCCGAACAGGCCCTGGAGGAGGCCGTCGATGGCCACCGTCGTTCGGCGCCTCTGCACCGTTTCCGTCACCTGTTCTTCGTCCGCCGCGAGGACCTGCGCAGCGCGGCGCTGAGCCAGGAAGTGCTCGCCCTGCACGTCCTTGAGGAAGGACCGGAGGACCAGCTCGCCGACCTCTATTTCAACCAGGGCCGTTACCACGAAGCCCGTGGCGAACTGCAGCGGCTGCTGCGCGACGGCGCGCTCGATCGCGATGAGCACAAGGATCTCAAGGCCAGCGTGGTAGCCCGCATGGGCGCCTGCCTGCGCCAGAGCGGCGAATTCGACCTGGCGCGCGAACGGCTGGTCGAGGCGCTCGCGCTGGAGCCTGGCAACCATTGGACGCTGTCCGAACTGGCTGAATGCGAACGTGCGCTGGGCAATGTGGCGCAGGCGCGTCGGCGCTACCGCGAATCGCTCGAAGCCAATGGCGACGACCATTGGACGCGTGGCCACCTCGCCCAGCTCGAATGCGAGGACGGCAACTTCGCCGAGGCGACCAAGCTCTACGAACAGATCCTGCTGGCCGAGCCCAAGGCGGCGTGGGCCAAGGTCGAGCTGGCGCAGGTGGTGGCGGAGCTCGACCAGGAACGCGCGACCGGCCTGCTCACCAGCGCCCTCGAAGACGACCCCAACTACCCGTGGGCGCACGCCCAGTTCGGCAATTTCGCCCGGCGTGCTGGCCGACTCGATGAGGCGCGCATGCACTTCCAGCGCGCGGCGGCGGCAGCCCCCAGTGCGACCTGGGTACTGCACGAGCAGGCTGACGTCTGCCGCCTGCTCGGCCGGCTGGAAGAGGCTTACACCCACCTCGAGCACGCCCGCGGGATCAATCCCTATGATGCGGTGACCTATGGTTACTTCGCGGACCTCCTGCGTCACGAAGGCAAGCCGCGCGAGGCGCTCGCCAATCTGGAAAAAGCGGTGGAGATCGATCCCGCCTACACCTGGGCCTGGCGCGAACAGGCCGAGCTCAAGGCCCTGGCCGGCCGGCACGACGATGCCGAGGTCGCCTACGAAAAAGCCTGCGATCTGGAACCCGGCGAGGCCATCAACGACGGCCTCAAGGCCTTCCTGTTGCGCTGCCAGGGCCGGCGCGAAGCCGCCATCCCCTACCTCGAACGTGCGGTCGAAGAACAGAAGGACTACCTGTGGGCCTGGCGTGAGCGCATCGACCATGCGTTCGCGCTCGGGAGGCTCGACCAGGCCGAGCAGGTCGCCCGCCAAGCCCTGGTCGCCCTGCCCGATGCGCCATCGCTGATGGCGTTGCTGGCCGAGGCGCTGCGCAAGCAGGGCAAGCGATCGGAGGCGAACGAGATCACTACCAAGGCCCTGGCCATCGCCAGCGATGCGCCGCAACTGTGGGCGATCAAGGCGGAGATCGCGGCCGAGGACGGTGATCTCAGTGGTGCGCTGAAGTCAGCGCGGCGCGCGTCTGAACTCGACCGCAGCGCTGATTATCAGGCCCTGCATGCCCACCTGCTGATCGCCAATGGCGACGACCAGCAGGCGGATGGCATCGTCACCACGTTGCTGGCGATGCCGCAGCCGGTGCTCGCCGCCTATGAACTGGCCGCGACCCTGGCCGAACGCCGTGGCCAGCGCGACCAGGCGATCCGCTGGTGCACGCAAGCGTTGGAGGGGGCCTACAAGGACGAGCCGCGCCTGCTGGTGCGTCGCGCCCGCCTGCAGTGTGTGGGATTGGATCCCCTCACCCACGCGCAGGAGATCGCCGCCATCGTCGCGCCGCTCCCGGCGTTGTTCGAGCGTACCGGCGTGCCGTGGCGAGAACTGGCGCAGATCTTCGCGACCGCCCGGCAATCGGTCTTCGCCCGGCGTGCCGGCCATCGCCACCTGCAGAACGTCTCCCCCGCCGATCAAGGCCGGGCGTGGCTGGCGCTCGCCGAGCTGGAACTCGCTCTGGGCCATCCCGGTGAGTCGCAACAGGCGCTCGACCAGGCGCTGCGCCAGGACGGCGAAGCCTTCCCCGGGTTGATCCTAGGCGCGGTCCTCGCCGAACAGCGCGGCGATCTGGCGCTCGCCATCTCGCACCTGGAAAAGCTCGATCGGCTCATCGTCGGCACCGGTCCGGCCGCGGAGACGGTCAGCAGCGAGGCGGTGCTGCATCGTCAGCTGGCGGTGCTCTACGAGCGGGCCGAGCGCCATGCGGATGCCGAGGCGATGTGGACGCGCATCGTCGCCGATCATCCTGGCTGGCTGCCGCATCAGGCTGAACGCTGCAGCTTCCTGGTTCGCCGTGAGCGCGGGTCGGAAGCGCAGGTCGCCGCGCGCGAACTGCTGCCCCTCCTGCTGGAACGCCATGCGGCGGCGGCAGAGACCCAGCGACTGTTGAAGGATCTCGCCATCGACGCCACCAGCAACGGTGGTGGCCGGGCGGGCATCGCCGTCCTATTGGCTGCCGACGGGCAGCTCTCGGTGGCCAATCGCCTCCTGCTGGTCCAGCTCGCCATGCTGGTCGATGACCATGGCCTGGCTTCCCGTCAACTCGATCTGGTGGAGCAGAGCGAACCCGCTCACCGCACCGCCCGGCTGCAGCGCATCCGCCTGCTGGCTTTCCAGCGCGACTATGAACGGGCCCTGGTCCTCAGCGAAGCCTTCTGGCGCGAGGCGGAGAACGACCAGGAGGTCGCCACGTTGTATGCCGAATGCCTTTCCGTGCGCGGTCGCAGTGGTGAAGCGTTGGAACTGCTCGATCGCGTGCTGGCGCCGCTGCACCCATCGCTCGATAGCGTGCTGGTGGCGGCCCTGCTGGCGCTGGAGGTGCATGGCGAGGCCGCCTGCCTGACCCGCCTCGGGCGATTGGCGGCCCCGGCCAGCCGACCACCCGTGGCGCGGATCCTCAGCGCGGCCTGGCCAGATGCCTGGGCCGTCCCCGATCCGGCGCAACCGGCGATGGTGGCCGATCTGCAGGGATTGCCGCCCTTCCCGCGCCTGACCCGCCGCCTGGCCGGCGCGCTCGCACGTGCCGGGCGCCACGATCTGGCCGGCGAACTGCTGCTGCTGGTGGCGGCGTCGGTAGCCCAGCGCGGGCAAGCGGCGGAAGCGCGGCGCCTGCGCGCGGAGGCGGTGACGCCCTTGGCACACGCCCGCCAACGGCGCAAGGCCTGGGCGGCAGCCTTCGCCGGACGTTCGCTCGCCGGATTGCTGCGCTGTCTGATGCCGTGAAGGGTCCTCTGAGGTCGCTGCCGGTTGGCCGCCCCCTTGAGCCGGCGGCGTGGATCCCTCTCATGCCGTCATGGCCCTGTTCGCACTCACGCGTCTGACGGTTGCCGAATCCATCCGTCAGCCCGTGACCTGGCTGGCGACGGCACTCTCACTGGCGCTGCTAGTGCTGAGCTACCTCTTCGGAATGTTCAATTTCGAGACCCAGGACCGCCTGCGCATGGTCTGCACCGCCGGCGTGGCGGTGGCCATGCTCAACGCCTTGTTCCTCGCCGTGATCGGCGCCTCGCAGAGCGTGCACGACGAGCTTGCCAGCCGCACCGCTTTGACCCTCTTCGCGAAACCGCTGTCGCGTGGCAGCTTCCTGGTCGGCAAGGCGCTCGGCATCTGGCTCACCATCGTCGGGACCACGCTGGTGATCGCCGGCCTGCACCTCGCCGTCCTGGGCTATGCCCAGTTCACCGGCTTCGAGGACGACCCCGCCCGTCGCGATTTTGTCGGTCATGAGGACCTCTGGGTGCCTTGGCGCGAGGTCATCCTGGCCCATATCTTGGGGCTGGCCCACGGGGCGGTGATGGCCTGCCTGGCCACCGTGCTGGCGCTGCGCCTGCCTCTGGTCGCCAACATCCTCACCTGTTTCGCGGCCTTCGTCGCCAGCCACGTGGCCGCAGGCATGGGAATGATGGGTCTGGTGGTGCTGCCCGCCCTCGCCCTCTTCCAGGTGGATGACAGCATCCAATTGCCGGGACACCCCCTGTCCCTAGGGTACCTCGGTCTGACCATGCTTTACTCTGCAATGTACTGTGCAGGCTGCCTGGCCATTGGCTTGGCGTTGTTCAAGCGCCAGGACATCGCTTGATCGTCCCGCATCCATCCAAGGCGACACCTCGTGCGTTACGCTTTCCTCGGTGACATCCACGGCAACACCGAAGCGCTCGATGTGGTGCTCACGTCCATCCGTGCGGAGAAGGTCGACAAGATCGTCTGCCTCGGCGACATCGTCGGTTACGGAGCCGAGCCATCCAAATGCCTGGAATCGATCCGCGCCCTGGGCTGCGACGTCATCGCCGGCAATCACGACTGGGCGGCGGTCGGCAAGGTCTCGATCGATTGTTTCAATGCCTATGCCAAGGCCGCGGCGATCTGGACGCGTGAACAGCTCACCGACGAGCAGAAGCAGTGGATCATCAATCTGCCCCTGACGTTGACCTACCCGGACTGCGCGGTGGCGCACGGCACCTTCCACCAGCCGGAAGCCTTCAACTACATCCAGACCGTGTTCGACGCCCAGCAGAGCTTCGAATCCTTGAAGCGTATGGGCGCCAAGCTCGGCTTCCTCGGCCACAGCCACGTCCCGGTGGGCTTCTTCGACACCGATCCGATCACCTACACGCTCGACAGCGAGATCCCGGTCGATGAGGAGATCTCGATCATGGTCAACGCCGGCAGCGTCGGCCAACCGCGCGACGAGAACAACAAGGCGAGCTTCGCCCTCTACGACAGCGAGGCCCGCATCGTGCAGATCCGCCGTCTGGAATACGACATCGACGCCGCCGCGAACAAGATCCGCGAAGTCGGTCTGCCGGAGATCCTGGCAGCGCGACTGTATCAGGGAAAATGAATTGATGTCCGATGTCCGATGTCCGATGTCCGATGTCGGCAGCTGGCACTGGGGACCGTCGCGTAGACATGGCCGCACGGTTGGAACATAAAGAGATGCCGTCGCAGCGAGGTCCCCGGATGTCTGCGACATCGGACATCGGACATCGGACATCGGACGTTCGCCCATGAAAATCAAATTCTGCGGACTCACCCGTGATGAGGACGTGCGCATCGCGGTCGCTCTCGGGGTCGACGCTATCGGGCTCAATCTGGCCCGTGGTCCGCGCAAGCTGACCCTCGAACGCGCAGCGGAGCTCGCGCGCCTGATTCCTCCATTCATCACCGCGGTGGCGTTGTTCGTCGATGCCGACGATCTCACCATCCTCGATGCCATGCGCGTGACGCGCTGCAGCGCCGTGCAGTTGCACGGCGACGAACCGCCGGAGCTGGCCGCACGCCTGCGCACGCGTTTTCCGGTCATCAAGGCGTTCGCCATCAAGGATGCCGCTGCGCTCGCTGCGGTGCGCGGATATCCCGCGGATGCCTATCTGCTGGATGCGGCCGTGCCCGGCGTAGCCGGCGGGAGCGGCGCGGCCTGGGATCACCATCTGCTCACCGGCGTGGTCCTCGATCGTCCGATCATCCTCGCCGGTGGACTGAATCCGGCCAATGTGGCGTCGGCGGTGGCGGCGACGCGGCCGTATGGCGTCGATGTCGCCAGCGGCATCGAATCGGCGCCGGGCCACAAGGATGTGATGCAGATGCGGGCGTTCATGGCCGCTGTCCGCACCGGTTAGAAGAGTTCGCCGGAATCGCTCGTGCCGACTGACGGAGCGCTCCCGGATCCCAGGCCATTGCTCCACCCGGCGGCAGTCCGACAACACGCCGCCATGACGTCTCCCCGCCCAGGTGGTCCGGCCATGGCCCGGCCCATGGTCATCGCCATCGACGGTCCCGCTGGTGCGGGCAAGAGCACGGTCACGCGCCTGCTCGCCAGCCGGCTCAAGCTGCTCTTCCTCGACACCGGTGCGATGTACCGCGCCGCCACCGTCGGACTGTACGATGCCGGCATCGATGTCGATGATCCGCAAGCGGTCGCCGCCTGGGTCTGTGCGCGCGACATCGGTTTCGATCACGACGGACACGTGCAGCTCGATGGCGTGGTGGTGCCGCGTGAGCGCATCCGCTCGCCCGATACCACGGCGCAGATCTGGCGGGTGGCCGACAACCCCACCTGCCGCGCACATCTGGTGCAACTGCAGAAGGCCCTGGTGGCCGGTCGCGACGCGGTAGTCGAAGGTCGCGACGCCACCACCGTGATCTGCCCGGATGCCCAGCTGAAGATCTTCCTGGATGCCAGTCCGGAGGAACGCGCGCGCCGACGCCTCTCGGAGTGGCCGGCCAACATTCCGCAGCCGAGTCTGAACGAGGTGGTGACGCAGATCCGCGAACGCGACCAGCGCGATTCGTCACGCGCGGTGGGAGCCTTGACCCTCACCGACGATGCGGTGCATCTCTACAGCGACGGACTGTCGATGAACGACGTCATCGCGCGCATCACCGCTTATGCCGTCCAGCGCCAGCCGTTCCTGCTCGAGCAGCTGGTGGCCGACCAGCTCATCGTCGGACGCAGCCGCCAACCTGGTTATGTGCGCGTCGCGGTCGGCGATCCGGCGCATAGCGGCGCGGGTTGGCAACTCGGTCTGACCAATCCGACCCCCGAGCGGATGCCGGGCACCACCCGCACCTGCACCCGCAACATCGGTGGCCGTCAGGCCGGCACCGTGCTCCAGGGCCAGGCCATCCTCTGCCTCGCCGGTACCGCCGAGGACCCCAGCCACCTGGTCGCCCTGCCGATGTTGCCGCAGACCTGGTACATCATCGAACCCGGTGCCTGGCACGCGGTGATCCAGGCGCACGGCACCATCTGCGCCTGGGCGGAATCCTCGGGCATCCGCGAGGAGACCCGCGAGCTGGCCAACGATCAGCTCTCGGAGATGAACGCGTACACCAGCGTCTACCTGCCGCACTGACGCTCGACCGCCGTCAGGCCACTCAGGCCGACGGCAGCCAGCGTGAGAGGGTGGCCACGAGCTGATCGACGCGCACCGGCTTGGCGACGTAGTCATCCATGCCGGCGGCAAGGCACTCCTCGCGATCGCCGCTCATGGCGTTGGCGGTCATGGCGATCACCGGCAGGTGCCGCCCATCACCGCGCTGCACCTCGCGCTCGCGCAGGATCCTGGTCGCCTGGAAACCATCCATCTCCGGCATCTGGCAATCCATGAGCACGGCGTCGTAGGGTAGCTGGGCGAGGGCCGCGAGCGCCTCGATGCCATTGGCGGCCACATCCGCGACCAGGCCCAGGCGGGTGATCTGTGCGACGGTGACGCGTTGATTGATCGGGTTGTCTTCCGCCACCAGGACCCGTCCACGCAATCGGGCCGGCGCCTGCATGGTCGCAGCGGTTTTCGCTGGGGTCGGTCGCGGCGGGAGCAGCGCGGTGAAATGGAAGGTGCTGCCGGTGCCTGGGACGCTCGTCAGCCCGATGGTCCCGCCCATCAGTTCGACCAGACGTTTGCAGATCGCCAGGCCCAGCCCGGTACCGCCAAAACGGCGCGTGGTCGAACTGTCGGCCTGGGTGAAGGCTGAGAACAGGCGGCCCTGGTGGTCGGGAAGGATGCCGATGCCGGTGTCCCGCACGGCAAAGGCGAGGAACTCCCCGGCCCGCGTCACCTCCACCATCACCCCGCCGCGCTCGGTGAATTTCACCGCATTGGCGATGAGGTTGACCAGCACCTGGCGCAACCGACCGGGGTCACCGCGCACGGTCTCCGGGACCTCGGTCGCGAGGGTCGCGGTCAGCGTCAGCCCGCGATCGAGCGCACGCTGCCGCAGCAGGGCGCTGGCCTCCTCGAGCACTTGACGGGGCGAGAAATCGAGCGCCTCCAGCGTCATCTTCCCGGCCTCGATCTTGGAGAAGTCGAGGATGTCATTGAGGATGATCAGCAGGCTGTCGGCACTGCCGCGCACGGTATCGACCATGGCGCGCTGGGCTTCGCTGAGCGGGGTGTCGAGCAGCAGTCCAGCCATGCCGATCACGCCGTTCATCGGCGTGCGGATCTCGTGGCTCATGGTGGCGAGGAAATCGCTCTTGGCCCGGGCGGCGGCTTCGGCCGCCTCCTTGGCCGCGTACAACTCCGCCTGCTGGCGCGCGCGCTCGGTGATGTCCTGGATGATGCCGCTGAAAAAAAGCCCATCGCTGGTGCGCCACATGGCGAGCGACAGCTCGATGGGGAATTCGTGCCCGTCGCGGTGCAAGGCCATCAGCTCCACGGTCTGACCGATGACCTTGGCGTCACCGCCCTGGCTCACCCGTTGCAGACCCTGGCGGTGGGCGGCATGCAGCCGTGGGGGCATCAGTTGCGTCAATGGCTGCCCGACGATGTCGGCCTGG
The DNA here is from genome assembly GCA_031425255.1 of Planctomycetota bacterium. Classification (GTDB taxonomy): domain Bacteria; phylum Planctomycetota; class UBA11346; order UBA11346; family UBA11346; genus BOG-1363. Next base: position 8,482 of record JANPIY010000289.1, on the reverse strand, counting down.
GGATAGCCGAAGATGCGCTCCGCGGCCGGATTCCATGAACAGATCACCCCGTTGGCATCGCTATGGATGATCGCCGCGTTGGCCGAACTGACCACCGAGCGGAAGCGGGCTTCGGATTGAGCGAGGGCGTCCTGCGCCAGCTTGCGTTCGGTGATGTCCTGATCAGTACCGACGTAGCCGATGGTCGAGCCATCCTTGGCCAACACCACGGCCGCATGCGAGAGGATCCAGCGCACCTCGCCGGACGGGGTCCGGAAGCGGAACTCGCCGGTGAAGTCCTTGCCGGTGGTGATGCTGGCCTGCCACGCGGCGAACATCTGTGGGCGATCCTCCGGATGCAACGCCGTGGCCCAGCCATCGCCAAGACTCTGTTCCAGAGTCAGGCCCGCGAAGAGCTGCCAGCGCGGATTGGTGTAGAGACAGTTGCCCTTGGCATCGGTCTGGAAGATGCCCACGGGCGCAGCCGTCGAGAGGAAGCGGAAACGTTCCTCGCTGATCGCCAGGGCTTGCGTGACGCGTTGGCGTTCCACCAGCTCAGTGTTGAGGCGCTCAGTGCGCGCAGCGACCTGGGCCTGCAGCTCATCGGCGTGCAGGAGCAGCGATGAAGTCAGCGGCCGCACCAGGGCATAGACGCCCAGGGCACCCAGGAGGGTCAAAGCGCCGACCATCGCCAGCACATCAGCAGGTTGTGGTTGATGGTGCCGAAGGCGGCACCGGCCTGGACGCTCACCACCACCTGCCAGGCGCTGCCGGGTATCGCGACGACGGCTTCCAGGACCGGAGTGCTGGTGCGGCCATCAAGCAGACGGACTCCACCCTCCGACCGCGTGGCCTGGGGATCTGCCGCGGCGCTGACCATGGCCAGACCGTCTTTGCCCGCCTTGGGTACGAATCGCCGCAGGCCGTGGGCGGTCGGCACCAGCAGGTGCGCGCTGAGGGAGACGTCCTCATCCGGATGGCGGATGAGCGCACGCAGCAAGTCGATGCTATGTATCAGCACGACGTCCCTGGCCCGTTGCACTCCATCGCTGGCGATCACCGGCGACGTCACCACCAGGAGGACGGTGCCCGCGTCCATCAGCGGATCGCCGAGGCCGTGCCTATGCCCGCTGGAACGCGCCGGATGATCCGCCGGCAACGCCAGCCCGACCGTCGCCAGCGCAGTGCCGTCCTGGTGCAGGCGGGTCAGGCCGGCGATGTCATTGCTCGCGGTCATGACGGTCGCCAGCGCCGCGTCCGGAGTGGACGCGCTGATCTGGCGGGCGAGATCTTCGACGTGCTGGAGGTAATCCGAGCACAGCGCCGCACGGCCCTGCGCCAGCCGCAGCAGCGCGGTACGTTCATGGTTCTGCATGGTCACATAAAGCGGTACGGCGACGAGCGCGGCGCTGAACAACGCGACGATTCCGGTGCCGATCACCGAATAGCCGATGATCGAACGCCGCGCCTCGGCCAGCGGCAGGCGATCGGTGTGATGTCGCAGCAGGACCCAGCTGGTCAGGCTGGCACCGATGATGAGGAAGCAGAAGGCGGTCATCGGCGCCAAGCGGATGAGATTGCCCCAGCCATAGGTTTCACCGAGGCCTAAGGGCAGACCGGCGATCGAAAACACCCCCAAGGTCGCGGTCAGCGCACCGATGATGCCGGTGTACACCGCCCGCCAGCCGAGCAGGGGGCTGCGCACCATCGCCAGCAACGCGCTGCCCAGCAGGCTGAGGCCGAGGGCAGTGACCGGCGCCATGCGCCCCGGTCGCATCACCCCTTGCGTGAAGAACGGATCGCCGAAAGGACGATCGATGCCCAGATCGATATCGAACAGATGCTCGCTCAGGGTCGCCAGTCCGATCAGGCCCACGATGCCTCCAGCGCTCGCCACCATCCGGCCATGGCGCCGGCTGAAGCCCCACAAGCCGCCTCCGCAGGCCAGCAGGGCCAAAGCGGTATTGATCTGCATCGCCGGGAATTTTTGGGTCAGGCTGGTCAGGACCACGCTGCGCAGCAGCCAGCCCAGGAGCACCAAGAGAGCGATCGCCACGATCAGCATCCCGGCGCCCGCCATCAGACGCGCTGGCCAGCGACTGGAGGGCAAGTGGCCGTCGTGTGTCGTAGCCAGCTCATCAATTGTCAGCGGTCGCTCCACCGTGCCGTCCTTGACTGCCCCAGGGGAGCGAGTGAGGGGTAGGGTACCCTGCGGAATCCGCAGACGCAAAGCGGCACACGGTCAACCTGTAGCGGACGCCGTCATCGGCGCATCCCCATCGCTCAGGTAGTGGACAGATCGCGGGTGGCCTGGCGGAGCGCCGCCAGTGTTGCCGCGAGCACCCCAGGCAGCTCACCGACTTGCACACTGATCCCGTTGGTATCCGCGGCACGGGCCAGCTCTTCGAGGTGGACACAGCACTGGACCAGACGCTGGGCACCCATGATCTGGCTGGAACCCTTGAGTTTATGCGCCGCACGCCGCAAGGCGCCTTGGTCCCTGGCGGCGCCATCGATCACCGCTTGGACATGGAGCGGGGCCTCGCTGAGAAAGATCGCGATCATGTCGGTGAAGGTCGCGTCATCGTCGAGTTCCTCGCGTAGCCGGGTGAGCAGCCGCGGATCGATCGCGACCTCGCTGGCTGCCGACCCGGGAGCATCCTCCGCCGGAGCCGTCGCGCTGGTCAGCTCCGCGATCTCTGGCAGGAAGCGCCCGAGGACCTCCTGCAAGACTTCCAGGCGCACCGGCTTGACGATGTAATCGTCCATGCCGGCGGCCAGGCAGAGAGCGCGATCACCGGCCCTCGCATTGGCGGTCATCGCCACTACTGGCAGGTGGGGCTGGCCACTGAGGACTTCGCGCGCGCGGATTTCGCGGGTGGCCTGGTAGCCGTCCATCTCCGGCATCTGGCAGTCCATCAGCACCAGGTCGTAGGGCAGCTGGGCAAGCGCGGCGAGCGCTTCGCTGCCATTGGCCACGATATCGGCATGGAGTCCGAAACGTGCGAGCTGGGCCGCGGTGAGGCGCTGGTTGATGGCGTTGTCCTCCGCCACCAGCACGCGTCCGCCGAAATGCCGGCGGGTCGACAGCGCATTGACGCGACCCTGCGTGCGTGTTTCGGTCACGCCCAGGGCCGTGGTGAGCGCATGATGGACCGCGGATTGGCGCAGCGGCTTGTCGACGCAGACATCGAAGCCGGCGCTGAGCGCGTCATTGGTCAGCCGCTGGGCTCCGAAGGGCGTCAGCAGGACCAGCCCGCTGCCGGCGGTGCGTTCAGCCTGGGTGAGCGCGCGGGCGAAGTCGAGGGTGGTATGGGTCTGGCGTCCGGCATCCAGCACCACCACGGCGATATCCACTTCAGCGAGGATCGTCCGCGCGGCCTCGGTGTCCGCGGCCAGATGGCAATCCATGCCCCAGGCGCTGAGCCAACGGTAGAGCAGGGTACGGCAGGTGGCATTGTCATCGACCACCAGCACCGTGCGTCCGTGCAGCAGCGGTGAGATGACGGAGGGTTGGGCGGTTCGTGGGACGAAAGCGACGCTGAAGCGGAACACGCTGCCAGCACCGGGCATGCTGACGACGCTGATCTTGCCACCCATCAGCGCGACCAGGCTCTTGCAGATCGCCAGGCCGAGGCCGCTGCCGCCATATTTGCGGGTGGTCGAGTTGTCCGCCTGTTCGAACGACTGGAACAGCCGCTGCTGGATGGCGAGGTCGATTCCGATGCCGGTATCCTGCACCTCGAACGACAGCGTCACCGGTTCCAGCGTCGGTTCGATGCCCGAGGCGGGCAGCACGCCGCGGATCGCCCGCTGCAAGCCGCTGGAGGTATCGGAGTCGAGCTCGACCCGCACCACGACTTCTCCGGAGTCGGTGAATTTGACGGCATTGCCGATGAGATTGACCAGCACCTGGCGCAAGCGTCCCGGATCGCCGCGCACCGCGATGGGAGCATCTTCGGCGATGATGGTGACGAGTTCGAGATTCTTGGTGTACGCCTTCTCGCCCAGGAGACCCGCTGCGTCCTCGACCACTTGGCGGAGGTCGAAATCGATCTGCTCCAGCTCCATACGTCCGGCTTCGATCTTGGAGAAATCGAGGATGTCGTTGATCAGCGACAAAAGACTGTCGGCGCTGCCGCGGACGGTCTCCAGCATGCTCCGTTGTTGGATGGTCAACGGAGTCTCGAGGAGCAGGCCGGTCATCCCGATCACGCCGTTCATCGGCGTACGGATCTCGTGGCTCATATTGGCGAGGAAATCGCTTTTCGCCTGGCTGGCGGCGATGGCGGTCTCCTTGGCGTGTTCCAGTTCCTGCTGGATGCTCAGCAGTTCGGTGACGTCCTGCGCGGCGGAGAAGACCAGACCGCGCCCACGGTCAGGCGCCGAGACCCAGCGCAGCGTCCGCCAGGAACCATCCTTGCAGCGGTAACGATTGATGAACGACACGGTGGCATGACCGGCGGAGATCTTGTCCGCTTCACGCAGGGTGTCGTCGAGGTCCTCCGGGTGCACGAAGGAGGTGAACGGCTGGGTCAGCAGCTCCGCCTCGCTCCAGCCGAGCAGTGCGGACCAGGACGGATTCAAACGCTTGAAATAGCCATCGAAGCCGGCGATGCACAGCAGACTCACGGTCATCGAGAAGAAGCGGTCGAGCTCTTCCTCTGCGCGCTGGCGGTCGCTCAGGTCGATGCCGATGGCGAGGTACCCGGTCAGCTCACCGTCGCCGCTGCCCAGGGCGGTGACCGACAGGCGCACGGGAAAACGGCGACCGTTCTTGGCGACATAGATCCATTCGCGCTCATCGGCCTGACCGGTACGCGCCTTGGCGACCAGCGCTTCGAAACTCGCCTCCACCGGCCGGCCCAGCTCGCGCGACAATTCATCGGCGCGCCGCCGCAGCTCATCGGCGTCATGCACCACCGCCGGGGTCACCCGTCCCACCAGTTCGTTGGCGCCATACCCAAGCCAGCGTTGGGCGGCGCTGTTGTAGGTCATGATCACGCCATCCACATCGGTGGAGATGATGCTGAAGTTGGCGCCATCGAGGATGGCCTGCTGGAGGCGGGTGGTCTCGCGCAGGGCGCGCTCCATGCGCCGGCGTTCGCTGACGTCGGAGGCGATGGCGAGGTAGCCGATGACGTCGCCGCTGGGGTTGCGCATCGCCGAGGTCGACATCAGCACGGGGAAACGCCGACCATTGTGGTGCTGCCAGGTCCATTCGCGTTCGTCGACATCGCCAGCATCGAGCTTGCGCTGCAGCAGCTCGAATCCCGGCGCCGCCGGCCAGCGCTGTTCATGGGCGAGGTCGGACATGCGCGCGGTCAGGTCGTCGGCGAGGTGGAAGCGCTCCGGCGATTGTCCGACCAGAGTGTCGGCGGCGACGCCCAGCATGCGCGCGGCGGCGGCGTTGCAGCTCCGCACCTTGAAATCGGAGTTGAGCGAGATGATGCCGTAATTGGCGCAGGCCACGATCGCCTGCTCATGGGCCACCGCTCGGCGGAGCGCCGAGGCCATGGTCTTGCGTTCGCTGATATCGCGCAGGTTGCATTGAATCATCGCCCGGTCGGCGGCGCGGAATCCGCACATCACCATCTCGGCGCTGACGATGCCACCGTGCTTGTTGATCAAGGCCAGATCGCTGAGCCGCAGTTGGCCCTGGTCTTTGAGGGTGTCAAAACAGGCGCTGCTGCGGCGCTCATCGGCGAAGGCTTCGGCGAACACCCCGATCTCCCACAAGCGTCGACCGACCACCTCCTCGCGGGCGAAACCGAGCATGCTGGTGAAGGCGGGGTTCGACTCCATCACCCGCGCGGTCGCCGCGTCCACCAGCAGCACCCCGTCGCTCGCGCTTTCGAATAGCCGGCGGTAGCGCAGCTCCGATTCGCTGAGCACCGTGGCCGCGTGATGGCGAGCGGCGTTATCCCGGCTGAGCAGCCGGTAGACCCACATCAACAGGGCCACCTGCACCAGGACGCCGGCGGCCAGGACCATCAGGATCGAGCGAGCGCTGGCGAGGGTCTGATCCTTGCTCTCGGCCAGGAGGCGCTCCTCGTGGGCCAACAGCTCGTCGATCCCGCTGGCGATCGCGGCCATCACCCGTTTGCCGTTGTGGTTGCGCAGGGAGAGGATCGCCGCGCCCTGCCCCTGCTGCCGGCGCAGTTCGACGCTGTGCTGGATGATGGAAAGCTTCTCCCCCACCAACGGCGCCAGCCCCACCAGCGCCTGTTGCTGACGCGCATCCGCCATCGTCAGGCGGCGCACCTCATCCAGATGGGCGCCGACCTGATCCCGTAGCGACTGATGGCGCGCGAGGTGATCGTCGTCGCCGCTGAGGATGTACCCCTGGGCACCGCCCTCGACCTCGCGCAGGGCGCCGAGCAGACGCTCGAGCCGCGTCATCACCTCGCGGGAGCGATCGACCTGATGAGTCCCACCGATGTAGCTGGTCGCGTAGCGCCAGGTGGTGACGGTGATGAAGCCGAGCACACCAAGGGCCAGCAGGAAGCCGTAGCCGGCCTGGCGTTGCGAGTTCATCTGTTGACCGAAGCCAGGCGCTGGATCACGGAGAACGTTCCTGGGGGCGGAGAAAGCGGCCCCTGGATATACACCGCATTGGATGGCCTCACAACGTCATGGCGGTTGCGGCAGGAGCGCCGCCGGACAGGTCGCCGGCAGTGCGACATAGAGCGAGCGCACCCCCCAGCTCTTGGCCTGCGCGTGGGTGATGAAGCGCAGATCGAAATGGACCACGCCGCGCGCGGCGCTCTGGCGCATCGCGCCACCAGTGTCATCGACCATCGCCAGGCCATAGCCGGGCACGTCGACCAGGGTGCGGTACGGCACCAGCTTGCGATCGGTGGCGATGCCGAAGGGAAAGGTCGCCACCGGGCGGTTGATGGCGGTGCGGCCATCGCTGGAGCCAGGGCAGCAGATCTCGCACGGGCAGTAGCCGGTCGTCTTGATCTTGACCCAGCGCATTCCCGGAGGCGGATCGACGACCGGCCTCGGCAAGGCGAATTCCTGGACCAGGATCATGCGGTAGTAACGGGTACCGCTGGCGCCGATCAGCAGCCCCAGGCCGAGTCCGGTGACCAGCAAGCGCAGGCCAGCGAACCAGCCGCGATGGTCCAATCCCGCGAACCACCAACGCAGCAGGCGCCTGCCCTTCTTCAACCACGGAGTCCAGGCGGAGGCGGTCATGGGCGGCATCCTGGTCCCGATCGCGGCAGCGCCAAGTGCGCTACGAGATCGCCCGGGCAGCACAGCGTTTCCACATGACCTCCGCCGCTTGTCGCCTAGCGTCACGGCCATGCCGGAATTCCTCGCCGCCCTGATGGCTTTTCCCACCGTGATCTTCACCTGCCTGATGGGGCTGTTGCTGCCCTATTGGGTGACGGTGATCGCTGGCGTACTGGACCTCGACCTCTTCCACCTGGGTGGTGGACACCACGACGGTGACGTGGCGCACGGTGACGGCGGCAGCCATGGCTTCCTGGACTTCTTCTCTTTCGGCAAGGTGCCGCTGACCATCACCGTGTCGGTGTTCGTCGTGCTCAGCTGGCTGCTCTGCATGTTCGCCGAATTGGCGCTGCGGGCGCCGCTGTCGTCGCTGATCTCCGGTCCGCTGTTCTCGCTGCTGCTGGGACCGGCGGCGGTGATTCCCGCCCTGATGATGACCTCCCTGGCGGTGCGTCCCCTGCGCGGTGTGTTCACGCTGCATACCGAACACGGCGAAGCCGGCCTGGTCGGACGCATGGTGCGGATCTCCTCGCGCACCGTTGATAAGGACTTCGGCACCGCGACCTGCGATGTCGCCGGCCCGGACATCCTGCTCAACGTCATCTGTCGTGATGGCGTCGTATTGGCGCGCGACGACATGGCGGTGGTGGTGGAATACGACGCGGCGAGACAGGTGTATCTGGTCGCGCCATTCAGCCATCTATCGCCGGATGCAGGCGTGCTCGGGGTCGGCTTGCCGCCGGCGCTGCCGCCGCCCGTCTCCACGCCCTCGCCAGCGCAGACGTCATCAAAGAGTCTGGTTTCGCCGGCTTCCACGCCCGTGACCCCGGTTTCACTGGAAAGGCAGCACGAACGCCCACACTAGCGCCCACTTGCCGTCCGACCCCCTCACAACGGACGTGACAAGTCGAGGATAGTTCCATGGCCGATGCGCTCGTCACCACCTCCAGCTCCGCTCTCAGCACCGTGGTGTACGCGGGGGGCGTGATCGTCATCATCGGCATGCTCCTCCTGGTGGTGGTCGGCATCATCAAAGCCTACTACCGCAAGGTCGACCAGGGCTTTGCCATGATCGTCAACACCCTGAGCAAGGAACCGTTGGTGACCTTCACCGGTGCCCTGGTCTATCCGGTGGTCCACCGCGTCGAGATCATGGACATCTCGCTCAAGACCATCGAGGTCGATCGCCAGGGCGCCAACGGCCTGATCTGCTCCGACAACATCCGCGCCGACATCAAGGTGGCCTTCTTCGTGCGCGTCA
>JANPIY010000288.1:0-6009 GCA_031425255.1 Planctomycetota bacterium | reverse complement strand
AAGCTGCGCCTCGCGGTCAGCGAGCTGCCCGAGGCCCACGTCGGCGAAGCCTATGACGTGCGCTTGCAGGCGGCGGGCGGCGCGGGCGGATACCAGTTCGCGCTGGGCATGCCGCCACCGCCGGTGACCAGCACGCCGCTCAAGGCGGGGGCGTCAGCCGTACCCGCGCCCGCGCCAGCACCAGCACCAGCGGTGGCACTACCGGCGGGACTGTCGCTCGACGCCGACGGCCGACTGCATGGCACGCCGACCAAGGAGGGCCGTTTCCCCCTGCCGCTGGTGATCAGCGACAGCGCCAAGGACAGCGTCAGCGGCAGCGCGACGCTGGTCATCCAGCCGGCGCCCGCCATCACCACCACCGCCCTGCCCGAGGCCATCCTCGGCGCGCCCTATGAGGCGACCATCGACTGCGTCGGGCTCGACCATCCCACCTGGAGCGTGAGCGGCCTGCCGCCTGGGCTCAGCGCCAGCACCGCGGAAGCCGGCCCGCAGCTGCGCATCAGCGGGACGCCGACGACGGTCATAACCGCCAGGCTGGTGTTGCGCGCTGACGACGGCAAACGCAGTGCTCACCGCGGCGGTGATCAGCCAGGAGCGCCACCGGCGTTGCCGCTGATCGTGAGCGACACCTTCGCGCCCGACCTGGCGGTGCTGCCGCCGGCGACGGCGTGGGCACCCTACCGCCATCAGCTCGGCGTGCGTGGACGTCCGCAACGTTACCAATGGTCCTCGCCGGGTGCCGGCGGCCTGCAGCAGGATGCGCAGGGCCTGGTCACCGGCACGCCCGAACAGGCCGGCGAGGTGACCCTGCCGGTGACCATCCAGGCCGACGACCAGCGCTCACGCACCACCTCGGTGCGGGTGCCGGTGAATCCACCGCCGGTGATCGAGGAACCCCAGCCGCTGTCCTTCACCGTCGGTCAGCCGGCGCAGCGTCCGCTCACCGTCAGCGGCGGCACCCCGCCCTATACCTGGCAGATCGTTGAAGGGGTCCTGCCCAAGGGCCTACGCCTGGATCCCGATGGCACCGTGCGCGGCGTCGCTGGCGAGGCGGGCGAGGTCGATGTGACGGTGGCGGTGGATGATCGCTGGCGCGCCCACACCCAGCACCAAATCCACATCGCGGTGGTAGAGAAGCCGAAAGACGAGCAGGAGCAGAAGGAGGACCAGGAGAAGAAAGAAGAGAAGAAGGAGCAGGAACAGAAAGAGCAGGAACAGAAGGAGCAGCAGGCCGGCAAGGAGAAGGAGCAGAAACCCGATCCGTCACAGGCCGGCAAAGACCAGGACCAGGAGCAGAAACCCGATCCATCGCAGGCCGGCACAGACCAGCAGCAGAAACCCGATCAGCCGCAGGCCGGCAAGGATCAGCAGGCGCAGCAGCCCAAGCCCGAGCCCGCCCAGGGCGGCAAGGATCAGCAGCCGAAGTCCGCCGCCGAACGCACCGCCCAGCAGGCGCAGGCGATCAACCAGGCCGCCGCCGACCGCTGGCTGGAGTCGTTGCCGAAAGAGGATCGCGACGCGCTGATGTACCAGTTGCTCGATGGCGGCGAGCTCAAGCCGCGGATGAAGGGCAAGACGTGGTGATGCCATCGGCATGTAATGCTGGGCGCGCGTTCGCCATCCTGGCCTGGCTCTGCGCTTGGGTCATGGCGGACGCCGCCGAGGTCCGCCTGGAGCTGCCGGATCCACTCGTCGCCGGCGTGGTCCAGCGCGCGACGGTGACGGTCGAGAACGCCGCGGCGCGCGTCGAACGTCTCGACCTGCCGACGGTGCCCGAGCTCGAATGGCAGGTCCAGCGCGGCAGCGAGTACAGCATCCGCATGATCAATGGCGTGCGCAGCAGCAGCGAGATCGTCACCGTGGTACTGCGCACGCAGGCGTTGGCGGAGCTGGTGATCCCAGCGCTGACGGTGGTGTTCGCGGACGGCTCGACCGTGACCACCCGACCGGTCAGCGTGCGACCACAAGCCCCCGACACCACGCTGGCGGGCGAGGCGGTCGCGAGCGCGACCTTCGAACCCGCCACCGTGGTCCCAGGAGAGCCGGCGACGCTGGTCTATCGCCTGGCGCTGCGCCAGGACCGGCCACGCCGCATCAAGCCCGACCAGCTCGGGCTGTCGCCGCCGGCCGGTCTGCTGGTCACCGGTGAACGCAGCGAAACCACGGGTGAGACCACCGACACCGAAGGCCGGCAGTGGTCGATCGAGACCTGGCGCTGGCCGGTGACCGCTGCGGCACCGGGCACCTACGAAGCGCGCGGACAACAGGAATGGCACCGCTGCCGCCAGGACCTCTTCCGCCAACTGGTGATCGAGAGCACGCACCAGGCGCCGATCAGACCCGCCGTGCTCACCGTCACCGAGCTGCCCGAGGCCGGACGGCCGGACGACTTCAGCGGTTTGATCGGCCCGGTCACGGCCACCGCCACCATCGAACGCCCCCGCATCGCCGCTGGGGAAGGCACGGTCTTCACCGTGACGCTGAAGGGACCGCAGGTCGGCCTGTGCCGCCGCCCCGCCCTCGGGCTGCCGGCCGGGGTGCAGGCGTATCCCAAAGACGATGACGAGCAGACCGCAGGCGAACGGCACTTCCGCTGGGACCTGGTGCCGGGGACGGTCGGCGAACTCATCATCCCGGCCTTGTCGTTCCCCTACTTCTCGCCCGCCACCCGCAGTTATCAGCGCGTCAGCACCGCGCCGCTCACCGTCACCGTGCTCCCAGGCCGCAGCCGCGAGCTGGTCGTCAGCGGCGCCACCGACCGCCAGGAGAAGGCGGTCATCACCCCACTCGTGGATCAACGCCTGGTGCTGCCGCCACCGCTCCGCGGTGAGGTCGCGGCGCCGGCACCGCTGCATTGGAGCTGGCGCCTGCTGCTCGGCGGCGCTTTACTCGGCGCGGCGCTCGGGCTCGGTCAACGCCTGCGCACGCGCACGGTGCGCGGTCCCCATCGCGGCCGGGCCCTGGGTGCGGCGCTGGCGGCGAGGGATCTCGACGCCATGGCCCGCTGGGTGTTCGCGCTGCGCCCGGACCTCGACGCCGCCGGGCGGCAGGCCGCCGACGCCCTCGAGCTCGCCATTGATCGTGCCCGTTTCGGTGACGCCGCCGCGGCCGACCTCGATGCCCTCGCCGCGCCCTTGCTGGGGATCGCATGAACGGCAGCGCCATGCTTGGAAAGTCTTCGGTCAGCGGGGCGCTGATGCCGTTGCTGCTGCTCGCCGGATTGCTGGGCACGGCGCTCGCCAGCGCCGACGCAGCCGATGACCCCTACGCCGCGTGGGGCCACGGCCGGCCGCAGGACGCCCTCGCCGGACTGCATCAGCAGGCGCTCGCCAGCGACCGCTGGGATGCCTGGTTCGACCTCGGTCTGGCGGCGCTCGCCGCGGGACGTTCCGGCGAAGCCACCGCCTGGCTGCTGGCGGCCCATCAACGGGCGCCGGAACAGGCGGAGCCACGCCAGGCGCTGCGCGCCAGCAAGGTGGTGGTGCCCCCAGGCTGGCTGGACCGCCTCGGCCCGCTGGCGCGGCCGGGACTCGGCTGGAGCGGACTGGTGCTGCTGACACTCGCCGGCCTCGCGATGGGCTACGGGCTGGTCGCGCGCCAGCGCCGCATGCTGGCGCTAGCGGTGGGCCTCGGCCTGCTGGTAACGAGCCTCCCAGGACGCTTGGCCTGGGAGTTCGATCATCGCCGGCTGCTGGTGGCGACGGTGCGCGACAGCCAGCTTTACGACAGTTCCGGACGCCCGGTCGCCGAGGTCCCCGCCGGCACCGTGCTGGAGCAGGAATCGGCGCAGCGCTGGGCTGAGCGCATCCTGGTCCATGCCGCCGATGGCAGGCGGGGGCACCTGCCGGTCGCGGATACCATCGCCAAGCCGTGAACGAGGAAGAAGGCAGTGCGAGGTGCGACTCCAGCACGTGCGCGGCCAGCCGTGAATCGATGGCCGCGTCCCGGTTGAACCGCGGCGCGCATGCGGAATGTGTCGCCGTCGCCATGACCGTCAGCCAACCCGACATCGCCACCGAACAGGTGACCCGGACCATGCCGCGCTGGCATGTGGTGCTGCTCAACGACGACGATCACACCTACGAGTACGTGATCGAGATGCTGATGAAGCTCTTCAACCACGATCTGGAAACCGCCTTCCGCATGGCCTGCGAGGTCGACCGCGCCGATCGTGTGGTGGTCGACACCACCTCCAAGGAACGCGCGGAGCTCAAACAGGACCAGATCCACGGCTACGGCGCGGATTGGCGCCTGGCGCGTTCGGCGGGCTCGATGTCGGCGGAGATCGAACCGGCGGAATAGATCGAAGCGCCGTCGAGGAGCGCCGACTTCAGCCCAATGCTGGAGAGCTGAGATATCTGGCCGCAGAGACGCAGAGACGCAGAGTAAAAGACTCTGCTGTGCCTTTCCTCTGCGTCTCTGCGTCTCTGCGGCCGATTCTTCTCCGCTAGCTCAACAGCATTGGATTTCAGTCGCACCGGGGGCTTCGAGGATGTGCGCTGATTGCCCCAGCCGACTGAAGTCGGCGCTCCTAAGGTCGCCCCCTTGCCCGGGCGCCCTGCGAACGACACTCCCGCCGCCATGCCCAGCACCGACTTGACCTTCGCCTCCCTCGACGCCCATCGCGCCTGGCTCGCCAGCCAGGCGGCGCTGCCGCGGGGCTTCCGCGTCGGCAACACGCGTTTCGCCTTCATCCCCTTCGAGGTGCACAAGCCGGCGAAGATGACCATCACGTTGATCACCTTGGATCAGCCGACGACCGCGTTCGCGGCAATGTTCACCCAGAACGCCTTCCCTGGCGCGCCGGTGGTGATCGGTCGCCAGCGGCTGGCCGAAGCGACTATCGGCGCGGTGATCGTGAACAACAAGATCAGCAACGTCTGCGCCCCAGGGGGCGTCGAGACCAGCGAACGGCTGTGCGTCGCGGTCGGGGCCCAACTCGGCTTGGCCGCGAACCAGGTACTGCCGTGCTCCACCGGTGTGATCGGCTGGCAGCTGCCGGTCGAACAGATGCTGCCAGCGATCCCGCAGGCGGTGACGGCGTTGCAGGCGGCCTCGATCCTGCCGGCGGCGGAAGGCATCGTCACCACCGACCTCTATCCCAAGATCCGTCGCGTCGAGCTCGGCGGCGGCAGCATCGTCGGCATCGCCAAGGGCGCCGGCATGATCGAGCCCAATCTCGCGACCATGCTGGTCTACCTGCTGACCGACCTCGACCTGCCGCGCGCGGCCCTGCGCGCCGCGCTCGCGGCCGCCATCTCTGGCAGCTTCAACAGCATGTCGATCGACAGCGACACCAGCACCTCGGACACCGTCGTGCTGCTCTCGTCGCAGCGCGTGCCCTGTCCGGATCTGGCGGCCTTCCAACGCGGCCTGGATCAGGTCTGCCGCGACCTCGCGGAGGACATCGCCCGCAATGGCGAAGGCGTGCATCACGTCATGCGCGTCCAGGTCAGCGGCGCGCCCACGCCGGAGTTCGCTCGCAGCGTCGGCAAGTCGGTGGTCAATTCACCGCTGTTCCAGTGCGCGGTGTGCGGCAATGACCCCAACGTCGGGCGGCTGGTGTGCGCCATCGGCAAACACGTCGGCGCCGTCGCGCCTGGGACCGATCTGTCGCGCGCGAAGCTGACGCTGGGCGGGCAGGTGATCTACCAGGACGGCGCATTCCGGCTGTCGCCCGCCATCGAGCAGCAGCTCATCGCCCACCTGAAGGGCGCCGAGCTCTACAGCTCGACACCGCCGCCCGACGGGCTGACGTTCACGCCCCCGATCAAATACCCGCCGCACGAACGCTGCGTCGAGATCGGCGTCGACCTGGGACTCGGCAGCGCCAGTGCGACGGTGATCGGCACCGACCGCAGCCACGAGTACATCAGCGAGAACGCGGACTACCGCAGTTGAGCCCGTCATTCCATGCGGGTTCTTTCTGCCGGAAAATCTCGCGAACGGTCCAACCGCAGAGGGCGCAGAGGCCGCAGAGTTGAGAATTCCCAGCTCTGCGGCCTCTGC
>JANPIY010000287.1:0-13980 GCA_031425255.1 Planctomycetota bacterium | reverse complement strand
ACGCTTTCAGCATGCTCGAAGCCGAACGGCTGAAGGCGCTCTATCAGCACATCAAGGGCTTCCACTGGTGGATCACCGGCGCCGACGACCTGCCGGGCATCGCGGCGCTGGCGCAGATCCCAGGAAACGCGGAGGTCATCGCCGCGGGTACCGAGGCGATCTATCAGCACCTGGCCGCTGCTGGCTGCACCAAAGGCAATCACCTGCAGACCGCGGCGCACCTGCTGCCGCTCACCGGACTACGACCGGAGGAGGCCGCCAACCGTTGGCTGGGGCTGATGCGCACCATGGAGAAGGAGCACGCCACGCTGCGGCCGGCACATTACGATGCGCTCTCGGTGCTCAGCCTGTTGGAGCAACCGGCCGGCGCGGTGATCGAACGCCTGCTGGCGGTGCGACGTGAACTGGATCTCAGCGCCCCCGACCTGGCTGGCGATTCATCGCTCAGCCTGGCAGCCGATCTCACCGCGCTCGATCTCATCCGCTACGGCGCGGATGGCATCGCCCTGACCGCACTGCCATCACGCCTGCACGCCTTGAGCCTCGCCACCATGGTGCAGGTCAGCCACGTCGAGATCGATCTCTCGCCCAGTGGGATCCCGCCGGTGACCTGGCCATACCTGGGTCCATGATCTCGGCGGTGACGAAGGGGATCATCCCGCCGATCACCGGAGGACGTGACGGTGGAAGCGTGGTGGACCCTGGTGGTGCTGGCGGCCGGATTGGCGAGCGATGCGGGTGCGGTGGCGATCGCCAGCGCCATCCGCGCTCGGCGGGTGCCGCTGCTGGGCGGCTGGTCGTTCGCCTGCTGGTGTGCCGCATTTCAGGGTGTCATGCCTGCGATCGGTTATGCGGGCGCGTGGGTTGCCGGGCCGTGGCTGGCGGAGGTCGACCATTGGCTGGCGATGGCGATCCTCGGCGGCATCGGTGGGAAGCTGGTTTATGAGGGGGCCCGTGCCGCAGCAGAGACCACCCACGCGCCCTGGCCTGGGCAGCGGTTGCAGATCACTCTCGCCTTCGCCACCAGCATCGATGCGTTGGCCGCGGGGGTAACCTTGCCGGTGATTGGTTTGGGCCTGCTGCGGCCGGTCCTGGCGATCGCGGGCCTCACCCTGCTCATCGTGGTGCTGGGGGCCTTCGGCGGTCGCCATCTGAGTGTGGGCAGCGGGCGCTGGGCGGGTGTGGCCGGCGGCGTGTTGCTGATCCTGATCGGCGTGCACATCCTGGTCGCCCATCTCACCGCGGGATGAAGTGCAATGCTGTTGAGCTAACGAAGAAGAATTGGCCGCAGAGACGCGGAAACGCAGAGGAAAGGCGGAGGAGGGTCTTTTGCGTCTCTGCGCCTCTGCGCCTTTGCGGCCAAATATCGTGGCTTCATAACATTGAGATGAAGTGCCTGCAGAGTTCGCGGTCCGCTGACTGTTCACGCCAGCGGTGTAGCGGCGGTGGCGACGACCTCCTCGTGCAGGAACCGTGCGATGGTGGTCGTATGGTAGGCCGCCTCGATCTGCGCCCGCGTGTCGTCCAGGTGGCGACCAAGAGCATCACGCGCATCCGGAGACGGGCGGCCGGCTGGGCGTGTCCCCGAACTGGCGAGGATGACCTCGAGCAGAGTCAGCGTCTGTGGGGACCGCAGCAGCGTGAAACCGCCGTTGGGCCCCCGTTGTGAACTGGCGAGCCCGGCGCGGCAGAGTTGCTGCAGGATCTTGGCCAGCGAGCCCGCGGGAACGCCGGTGCCATGGGCGATCACCTCGACGGTCAGCGCACCGCCAGGGTGCGTCGCCAGATGGACCACGGCCCGCAGCGCGTGTTCGGCGGTGAGCGAGATCACGGTGTGGAGCCACCGAGGGTGTCGATGACGGTTCTGGCAGCCAGCCGCACGCCGGTGCTGCTCATCATGCGCAGGTCGATGCGCCACAGGCCTTGGCGGGTGAGCGGGATGATCAGCGGTCTGGTGACGTCGTCCCAGGGCACCACCTGATCGGCCGATGGTGCGTCCGGACGGTAGAGCCGGACGCTCCCCGCGCCGCTCGCCGCACCGGTGAGCGCGAGATGCAACCGCGTGGGTTCCGGCGCGGTGACGTCCAGACGATAACCGTGCGCGCTGAAGGCCTCGCCCGCAGCCTTGTCGGCATCGAAGTGGACGCTGGCGGCGTAGGGTTGATCCTCGACCTTCTGCGGGCTGACACGTTTGGCGGCGATGATGATCGCCACGTTGGCGACGACCGCGGCGCCGATGACGAAGACCGGCAGCCAGGGCCAGAAGTTGAAGCGACCGCTGCGGGTGGGGTTGTTCATGGCGGAGTAAGTCATGTCAGTAGGCGATGGGGGTATCGCGTTCGCGGGTGGGGTCCGGGGCCTTGCCGGGACGTGGTCCCTGACGATTCAGATCGACCAGGAAGATGGTCAGATTGGCGATGTCCTGATTCGATAATTTGCCGCCTTGGGCGGGCATGGCGTTGTTGTTGGCACCGCTGCGGATGATCTTTGTGATGTCCTCCATCGCACTCCCATGCAGCCACCAGGAATCACGCAGGTTCGGCCCGGTCAGCTTCGCATCGCTGGTGGCATCGACGCCGTGACAGGTGATACATTCGTTGGCGGCGTAGAGCGCCGCGCCGCGCGCGATGCGCTCGGGCACGGTGCTGAGCGAACGCATCGCCGCTTCGTCCAGCGGCCCGGTATCCTTCGCCGCGCGCAGTTCCGCCAGCGCGGCCATGTCGGCCCGCCAGCGCTCGGGTCCCAACTGTTCGTGCACCGACAAGTGGTAGTGGAGGACGTACCAGACGCCCCAGATCACCGAGAGCAGGAAGGTCGCGGTCAGCCACAGCGGCGGGTCGTTGTCGTACTCGATGATGCCATCGTGGACGTGATCCTTCGGCGTGTCTGGCGCCGGCTGGCGGACCGCCTCGCCCGGACCGCTCATGGCTCGAACGTCCCCTTGGGAGGGAGGTCCTTGGCACTGGAGTCCTTTGCCACCGGGATGCCATCATCGAGCGGCATCGCCTCCATGCGCTTGCGATGATCGCGCCGGCGATCGGTGATGATGTACACCACCACCAGCACGGCGATGGCGACGAACAGCAACAGCGCGATTTGCGGCAGGAAGCTGCCACTCGGCGTGAGGATCTCTTTCAGCATGTCAGCGGCCTCCGGCGCTCTGGTGCGTGGTCGGCGGGTGGCGCAGGTCCCGGCCCAGACGTTTGAGGTAGGCGATCATCGCGATGACTTCCTTGTGCTCCAGACCGGGCTTCTCAGCCAAGGTCGGTTGTTGCCGGAGCTCGCTGGCGATCACCAGCGCCTGGACCTGGGCGTCGCTGACGGCGTTGCGGATCTCGCTGGCGGTGTAGGGGGTATAGAGCGGCGGCGCGGCGAGGACGGTGAGTTTGCGCGTCAGCATGCTGAGATCCATATCGTCACGACAGAGCCAGGAATAGACCGGCATGACCGTACCGGCGACCAGGGCCTGGGGATTCTCGAAATGGCTATAATGCCACGCCGCTCCCGGGCGGCTGACCCCTTCACGCGCCAGGTCCGGCCCGGTGCGTTTCGAGCCCCACAGGAAGGGCCGATCGTAGATGTGTTCACCCATGCGGGTGTACTCGCCCTGGTAGCGTTCGGTCTCTGCGCGCAGCGTGCGCACCATCTGGGTGTGACAGCCGGAACAGCCCTCGCGGATGTAGAGATCACGGCCGGTGAGCTCCAGGCCGGTGTAGGGACGAACGCTGGCGATCGGCGGAGTCACCGCTCCCTGGATCAGGCTGGGCACGATCTGAAAGAGTCCGCCGATGCTCAGCGCCAGTGAGCTGAGAATGATGAGGGCGAGGGGCCAGCGCTCGACCAGGGCATGCAGCGCCGAGGTGCGTGCACGCATGGTTGGTTGTCCCAGCGCCTGCTGCACCAGCGGCAGATGATCGCTATCAGGCAGCAGGGCGGGAGCCTGGGCCGCTTCATCGGCGAGGAAGCTGCCAGCGCGGGCGGTCTTCCAGACGTTGAGCACGCACAGCAGCACGCCGACCAGGTAGAGCGCGCCTCCGCCGACGCGCACCCAGTACCACGGGATGGTGGCGCGGATCATCGCCATCCAGTCGGTGTACATGAGCCGGCCGTTATCGTCGAAGGCCAGTTGCATGATGCCCTGCATGATGCCTGAGACCCACATCGCCACCAGGTAGAGCACGATGCCGACGATGGCCAGCCAGAAGTGCACGTGCGCCAAGCGCACCGACCACAAGGTGGTGCGCCACAGGCGCGGCGCCAACCAGTAGATCATGCCGAAGATCAGCAACCCGTTCCATCCCAGGGCGCCGCCATGGACGTGACCGATGGTCCATTCGGTATTGTGCGACAGCGCATTGACCTCGCGCAGCGAGAGCAGGCAGCCTTCAAGGGTGGCCACGCCATAGAACGAGATCGCACCGACGAAGAACTGCAGCACGGGCTCGCTGCGCACCCGGCCCCACGCGCCGCGCAGGGTCAGGAAGCCGTTGGCCAAGCCGCCCCATGATGGCGCGATCAGCATGATGCTGAACACCACCGCCAGGGTCTGCGCCCACTCCGGCGTCGCCGAATTCAGCAGGTGGTGCGGACCGGCCCAGATGTAGAGGAACACCAGCGACCAGAAATGGACGATCGACAGGCGGTAACTGTAGACCGGCTGGCCGGCGGCTTTGGGCAGGAAGTAGTACATCAGACCAAGGAACGGCGTGGTCAGGAAGAACGCCACCGCGTTGTGGCCATACCACCATTGCACCAGGGCATCCTGCGCACCGGCGAACAACGAGTAGCTCTGGGTCCAGCTCACCGGCAGCGCCAGGGAATTGACCACGTGGAGCATGGTGACCGCCAGGAAGGTGGCGAGATAGAACCACAAGGCGACGTAGAGGTGGCGTTCACGGCGCTTGAAGATGGTGCCGATGAGATTCGCCCCGAAGGCCAGCCACACTACCGCGATGGCGATATCGAGCGGCCACTCCAGCTCGGCGTATTCCTTGCTGGTGGTGATGCCCAACGGCAGGGTGATCGCCGCTGCGACGATGATCAGCTGCCAGCCCCAAAAATGCACGCGCGAGAGGCGGTCATCGAACATGCGGGCCTTGAGCAGGCGCTGCGACGAATAATAGATGCCCGCGAAGATGGCGTTGCCGGCGAAAGCGAAGATCACCGCGTTGGTGTGCAGCGGCCGCAGGCGCCCGTAGGTCAGCCAGGGGATTTCGAAATTGAACAGCGGCCAGGCGAGCTGGGCCGCGATGAGCACTCCCACCAGCATGCCGACCACGCCCCAGACCAGGGTGGCGACGATGAAGTCCCGCACGATCCGATTGTCATAGGCGAATGATTCGAGGGTGCCGTGCGTAGCCGCGGGATGGGAGCTCATGGGCTCCTGGGCGGTTGGTCGTTCGCGGTGGGTCCGTCACGCGGCACGGGCGTGGGAACGCGGGTCGGGGCGGCGTCGTCCACCAGCACCCGCATGGCCGGGGTGTCGAGGTCGTCGAGCTGCCCGGAACGGATCGACCACACCAGTGCGATGACCGCACCGATGAAGAGGACCAGGCCGAGGCCGGTGAAGACGAACAACATGCCCATCGCTACGCTCCGCCAGAGAGGTACTACCGCGGACTATAGAAAGCAAACAGATATTCATGTCCGAATAGTTGTTTTGGTACTTGAGCCCACCCGCTCCTTTGCACACTGCCCGCGATGTCCGATCCACTGCCTTGGTGGTACCTGCTCGCGTACGGACTCGGCCTGGGGCTGGTCTGGACCTCGGCCCATTGTGCCGGCATGTGCGGGCCGCTCGTGCTCGGTCTGGGGTTCCATGCGCCGGAGCTGGCGGACGCCGGGACCACCCGGCGGAGCCTGGGGATCGTCGCGCGCCTGGGCGGCTACCAGCTCGGTCGCGCTCTGGTCTATGCCCTGCTGGGCGCCGGCGCCGGCTGGCTCGGCAGTGCCGCCCTGGGCTGGGTCGAGGCGGGTGCCGACATCTTCGGCGTAGCCCTGGGAGTGGGCTTCCTCATCGCCGCCGGCTGGCACCTGCGCCGCCGGCCGGTGGTGGCCGTCGCCGGTCCGCTCCCCTTCAGCGCGCGGTTGGGGTCGTGGGTCAATGCGCACGCGCCGCGTCAGCCGCTGCTGCGCGCGCTGGTGCTCGGCGTCGGCATGGCGGCCCTGCCTTGCGGCATCGTCTATTGGGCCATCGGGCTGGCCGTCGCCACCGCAGATCCATGGGCCGGTGCGGCGCTGATGGCCACGCTGGTGGTCTTGACCACGCCGGCGCTCGCCGGCGTGGCGTTTTCGCCCTTGGCCTTGGTGGCGGCACCGCTGCGCTGGCGCGCGGGATTGGGGCGGTGGGCGGGACGCTGGCTGGCGCCGGCCGCCTTGGCGTTGTCGGGGGTGGTGGTCCTCGGCACCACTATCGCGCGGCACTATGGCGCCGCCTGTCCGCATTGCGGCTGACATGAGTGCGATCCCATGCGCCCATTGCGGCATCCCCGTAGCGGTGGACGCCGCGCCCGCCGAGCCCGCGGTGGTGTTCTGCTGCCAGGGCTGCCGTGCCGCCCACGCCATGATCATCGGCTGTGGCCTGCAGGATTATTACCGCCTGCGCACGGCGACCATCGGCCAACCAGGGGATCCGGCCGGCACCGTGGCCTTTGCCTCGCCGGCGTTCATCGCCCAGCATGTGCGCCTGCGCGCCGATGGCCTGGCCGAGATCGCGTGGTTCGTCGAGGGCATCCACTGCACCGCGTGCCTCTGGCTGCTCGAACACCTGCCGGTGCTCGATCCCGGCGTGAAGGAGGCACGATTGGCGTTCGGCGAAGCGCGCCTGGCGGTGATCTATGATCCGGCACTGAGTTCACCGGCGGCGCAGGCGACCATCCTGGTGCGACTGGGATATCCGGTGCGCCCCTTCGCCGATGACGACGCCCTCGGCCGGGCCGAGGTCAGACGGCTGCTGCTGCGCGTCGCCATCGCCGCGGCCGCCGCGGTCGGCAGCATGCACCTCTCGGTCAATCTCTATGCCGGCGAGCTCACCCGCGATCTCGATGATGCCGGGGCGCGGTGGTTCTCCGTCTTGTCCCTGGTGATCGCCGCGCCTGCGCTGCTGTGGAGCGCGCTGCCGTTGTATCGGGCGGGTTTCGCCGCCGCGCGCCTGGGCCGCTTCAGCATCGACCTCACGGCGACGCTGGTGATCGCGCTCGGCACCATCGCCAGCGTGGCGAATCTGCTGCGCGGCTCGCGCGAGATCTACGTCGATGCCCTGGTGATGTTCATCGCCTTGCTGATGGGCGGCCGCCTGGCCGTCCTCGCCGCCCGGCGGCGTGCACGGGCGCAGGCGGCCGCCCTCGACGGGGTCCTGCCGCGCACCGCGCGTCGGGTGATCGACGGGCGGGAGGACACCGTCGCCTGCGACCAGCTGCGTACCGGCGAGGTGGTGGCGGTCAGGCGCGGTGAAGTGCTGCCGTGCGATGGCACCGCGCTCACCGCCTTCAGCGTCGACGCCGCCGTGCTCAATGGGGAGTCGCGACCCCGGCCGCTCGCCGTCGGCAGCCAGGTCTTCGCCGGCACCACCTGCCTCGGCAGCGACGGCCGGGTCAGCGTCGCCGCCACCGGCGCCGCCACCCGCCTGGGTGGACTCATCCGTGACGCCGCGCGCGCCGCCGATCGGCCGACACGCCTGGTCGCCGATGTCGACCGCTGGCAGGCCTGGTTCGTGGCGGTGGTGGCGGTGGTGGCGCTCGGCGTCTTCCTGGGCTGGTGGCTGTACGGTGATGGGCTGGCGCGTGGCATCGATCAGGCGGTGGCGGTGGTCCTGGTGAGCTGTCCCTGCGCCCTGGGCCTGGCGACGCCGCTGGTCCAGGCCATGGCCACCGCGCGCGCCGCCAGTCGCGGCATCGTCCTGCGCGATCCCGAGGTGCTCGAAGCGCTCGGCCGCGCAGGCGCATTGGCGCACGCGGTGTTCGACAAGACCGGCACGCTCACCGAAGGGCGCATGCGTGTCACCGCCTGGACCTGGCTGAGCGAGGTGGATGCCGAACGCCAGATGCTGATCGAAGGTCTGATCCTGGCGGCGGAGGCACCGTCGTCGCATCCGGCGGCGCTCGCGATCCAGGCGCATCTGCATGGGCGGGCGCCCGCACCCATCACTGCACGGCAGGAACTCCCTGGTCAGGGGGTCATCGCTGGCAGCAGCCTCGGCGAATTGCGTATCGGCAACCAGCGCCTGACCGGCATCGCTGCCATGCCCGTGGTGCACGATGGCGTCGCGGTGGGTTCCATCGGCGTGACGCTGGCTGGCGTGGCGGTGGCGCGCATCGCCTGCGCCGATCCGCTCCGGCCTGGCGCGGCCGGAGTGGTGGCCGAGCTGCGTGCGCGTGGTGCGCAGGTGCATCTGCTCTCGGGCGATGATCCGGAAATCACCGCCATCGTCGGAGCCGGACTCGGCCTGACGCCGCTGGCGGTGCGGGGCGGTCAGTTGCCCGAGGACAAGGCCGCGCGGATCCAGGAATTGAAACGCGATGGCGCCGTGCTGGTGGTTGGCGACGGCCTCAACGACGCTCCGGCCCTGGCCACTGCCGACATCGGCATCGGTCTGCGTGGCGGTATCGAGGCTGCGCTGACCTCCTGCCGGGTCGCGGTCGTGCGGCAGGATGGCCTGACTGCTTTGAGCGAGACCATCGCGGGAGCGACCAGCGCCCGTACCACGGTGCGCCGCATCCTGGTGGTGTCGTTGGCTTACAACGTCGTCGGCGTGGCCTTGGCCGCAGCGGGCATCTGGGGACCGATGGTATGCGCGGTGGCGATGCCGCTGAGTTCGCTGACCGCGGTGCTGATGGCGGGTGCCGGCAATTATTTCCGCGGAAGCGTGGCTCCGGTTAGGGAGTGACGCGTCAGCATGGGTTGCGATCTGCTCGTTCGATGGTGCGGTTGTCTGATTCGCGCGATGTGGTGGTGCCCAGTGCGCAGTGCGATGTTGTGCGACATAAATCGGGAGCGCGGCATCTCAGGGCGTTCAGTGAGGCATGGTCCCTCGTTCTCCCAAGCGTCGTCTGTCACTAAACCTCGCACTTCGCACCGCGCACGTCGCACTGCATTTTCCCGCTTCACATGGTCTTGGTCAGCCGTTCATCAGCCACCCTTGAGGTCGGGTTCATGATGCGGAACGACTCATGCCCGCTGTCCCGCCCGTCCTGACCGCCTTACCGGCCACCCGCGCGCGCATCAACCGACTGGTGATCGCGATGGAGCGGCTGCGTACGCACCTGGTGACCGTCGAGCAGGAGTTCGCCGAACGCCTGGCCGAGATCCCGCGCCACCGCCGCGCCAGCGCCCGCAACCTGGTCCATTACCTGGCCCTGCGTCGCCAGGATCTGCGCCGACTCCAGAACGACCTGGCGCTGAGCGGACTGTCCTCGCTCGGTCGTTGCGAAGCGCATGTGCTGGCGAGCGTCGACCGTCTGCGCGAAGCCCTGCAGGCGATGAGTGGGAAGACCCAGCCGCGACCGGCCGGCAAGCCTCCAGTCGATCACCTCAGCGGGCCACGCCTGCTGCTCCAGCAGGCGACGGCGGT
Source organism: Planctomycetota bacterium (assembly GCA_031425255.1). Classification (GTDB taxonomy): domain Bacteria; phylum Planctomycetota; class UBA11346; order UBA11346; family UBA11346; genus BOG-1363. Next base: position 4,412 of record JANPIY010000287.1, on the reverse strand, counting down.
CTTCGGACCGGCACCCAGCACCCGCGACGCCCGCATCATGGTCACGCTGCCTGGGGAGGCTGCGGACAACCCCACCCTGATCGACCGCCTGCTGGCCGCCGGGATGGATCTGGCACGTATCAATTGCGCGCACGACGACCCGGTGGTGTGGCGGCGGCTGATACGACTCGTCCGCGCCGGAGCCCGAGCGCGGGGCCGTCGCTGCCGCATCCTGATGGATCTCGGCGGGCCCAAACTCCGTACCGGTCACGTCGGCTTCGGCGAAGCGGTGGTGGCCTGGAGTCCGGAACGCGATCATCGCGGTCGCGTGCTGCGCCCGGCGCGGGTGGCCCTGGTGGAAGCCGGCGTGCTGCCGTCGCAGGCGGTGCAGGCGGTGGTGCCGCTGACGAAGAACCTCGCCAGTCTGGCGCAGCCCGGCGACTGGGTGGTCTGCTACGACGCGCGCGGCAAACGTCGGCGCATGAAGGTGGTCCACGCCGCCGGCCAGGAGGTGATCGTCGATGCCACCACCACCGCCTACGTGGTCGCCGGCATCACCTGCCAGGTCGAGCGCGCCGGTCGTCGTCTGGTCTGCGGCGAGGTCGCGGAACTGCCGCCGGTGGAAGAGCCGCTGATGCTCGCGGTCGGCGATCTGCTGCTGGTGACCGCCGATCAACGCCCAGGGCGTCCGGCCCGGCGCAACGCCGCGGGAGCACTCCTCGAACCGGCGTCGGTCTCCTGTTCGCTGCCGGAGGTGCTGGCGCAGGTGCACCCAGGTGAACGGGTCTGTTTCGACGACGGCAAGATCGATGGCGTGATCCGGGCGGCGGATGCCAGTGGGATGACGGTGGAGATCACGCGCGCGCGTGATGGCGGTGCCAAGTTGCGTTCGGACAAGGGCATCAACCTGCCCGACAGCACGCTCGACCTGCCCTGCTTGACCACCCAGGACCTCACCGACCTGATCTTCGCCCGGCGCCACGCCGATCTGATCGGATTGTCCTTCGTCCGTCGGGCAGCGGACGTGCACGACCTGGTCGCCCTGCTGGGCAAGAGCCGCCGCAATCCGGGCGTGGTGCTGAAGATCGAAACGCCACACGCCTTCGACCAGCTGCCGGCGATCCTCCTCGCTGCGCTCGGGCCGGTGCCGATGGGCGTGATGGTGGCGCGCGGCGACCTGGCGGTCGAGGTCGGCTTCAGCCGTCTGGCGGAAGTGCAGGAGGAGATCCTGTGGTTGTGCGAAGCCGCGCATCTGCCGGTGATCTGGGGCACCCAGGTGCTTGAGACCCTGGCGAAGAAGGGCATGGCCACCCGCGCCGAGGTCACCGACGCGGCGATGAGCGTGCGCGCTGAATGCGTCATGCTCAACAAAGGCCCGCACATCGTCGAGGCCGTGGTCTTCCTAGGCGACGTCCTCGAACGCATGCGTGAGCACCAGGCGAAAAAGCGCACTCTGCTGCGGCGTCTCGCGGTCACCCAGCGCACAGGTGGAAGAAAAGGAACCTCGCATGCATGAACGTTCGGAAAAAACGAGGGTGATCTGCCTCGACCGCGACAACTCCATCCGCAGCCAGATGGCGGAGGCCTTCCTGCGTTCCATCGGCGGTGACCGCTTCGAGGTCACCAGTGGCGGCATCGCACCGGTCGCCATCCATCCCATGGCGCTGGAGGTCATGGCCGAAGCGGGGCTGCCGATGGCAGGGCAGACCGCCAAGTGCGCCCAGATCTATTTCGGCAAGCAGGCCTTCCAGGTCGCGATCATGGTGTCGCATCCCAGCGAGCGGCTCTGCCCCCGTCTATTTCCCGGCGCTTTGCGCATCGAACGCTGGCCCAATGAGGACCCGCTGGAGGGCGAGATGTCGGAGGGCCTGCGTCGCGATCTCTTCCGGCACGTCCGTGATCGCATCCAGCTCCAGGCGCAGACCTGGATCAAGGCGCAGAAGGATGCCGAGACCGGGGTGTTCTCGAACAAGCGCAGCCTGGTCGTGACGCACTGAGGCCCATCCTCCCTCACCCGTCCTTCACCCGGGAAGGGAAGGCAGGTCAAACCGCAGAGGACGCAGAGGGCGCAGAGATTTTCAATTCGTCTCTGCACCCTTCCAGGCAACTTCCTCAATGGCGACCGACAGCGGATATTCACCACCGAGCTCACGGAGCGCACAGAGAAGAGCTGGTCACCTCTGTGTGCTGTGAGCTCTGTGGCAAACATCATCTCCCTCCAGGAGATAGGTGGCCGTCGAGGAACTCGGCTGCCGATCAGCTAGAAGCGACCAAGCCGCCAAGAGACTCTGCGCCCACTGCGGTTCATCCGGTCTGCCCGAAGCGCCGTCAGCAGCGTACCGTCCACCATCGCTACGACAGGTCGGGCATCAGCTTGGTACCGAAACCGATCGGTCTGGTCGCCGGCACGCCGGCGCGCGCGAGGATGGCGCTGAGCAGGTCGCCCTGGTTGCCATCACATTTCGCCACGTAGCGACCCGTGCGGATGGTGCCACCGCCGCGTCCGGCGATGATCGTCGGCAGCCGGGTCCAGGCATGGTTGTGACCGTCGCCGAGCCCGGAGCCCCACATGAAGATGGTGTTGTCGAGCAACGTGCCAGGACCTTCCTTCAGACTGCGCATGCGGCCGATCAGGTAGGCGTACTGTTCGATGTTGAAGCGATCGATCAGGGCGATCTTGTCGAGCTTCTCGGCCTTGCCCTCGTGGTGGCTGAGGTCGTGGTGGCTCTCGCTGAAGGGCAGTTCGGGATAGTTGATGCCGTGATTCATCGACGCGATGAGGGTGCCGACGCGGGTGATGTCGGCCTGGAAGGCGAGGATGAGCAGATCGCCGAGCACCTTGACGTGCTCGCTCCATTTCATCTCGCCGGTCGGCAGCTTCACCTCCAGCGGCGGCGACCGCGTGACGACCGCGGCAGCCCCGCCCTTGCCGGCGGCGCGTGCCCTCACGGCCTCGGCCTGCTGGCGTTCGATCGCCACCACGCGTTTTTCCAGCGAGCGCACGCTGTCCAGGTAGTCGTCGAGCTGGCGCTGGTCGTCGAGGCTGACGCGTTTGCGCAGGTTCTTGCCACTCTCGCCCACCAGGTCGAGCATGCTGCGATCGAGCGAGCTGGCATCGTCGGTACCTGTGGTGCTGGCGAAGCGGCTGGTATCGACCGCCGGACCGCCGCTCTTCTGCGGGGTCGACTGGCGCGAGGCGAACAGACGTTTGTAGACCTCGGCCGGGCTGACCTCGACGGGCAGCGGCTGGTGCGCGGTGCGGTAGTTGCCAGTGGTGTAGTAACGGTTGTTGAGCCCTTCCTGGCCGGTGCCGGTGCGCTCGTTCTTACGCGTGCCGAGTTCGAGCGAGGGCAGCACGGTATAGAGCCCGAGGTGCTGGGCGGCGATCTGGTCGGCCGACGGCGCGATGTCGATGAGGTCGCGTTTGTCGGCATTGGGTTTGGTCGCGGTCAGCCAAGTCGACAGTTCGATGGCGTGCGCTGCCCCGTTGAAGGGCGCGCGCTCGACGTTGTCGATGCCGTCCAGCAGCAGGCACTGGTCGATCACCGGGCGCAACGGCTCCAGGCTGGGCGGCAGGGTCACCGGCCAGGTCTTTGCATCGCCGGGCCAGAAATGTTTCTGGCTGACCCCACAGGGCATGTACATGAAGCCCAGCCGCACCGGCAGCTTGGGCACGCCGGCCTTCGGGGTTTCGGCCCAGCCCATGGTCTCGAGCAGCGGCAGGGCGAGCGCGGCCCCGAGACCCTTGAGGCAGGTGCGGCGGTCGATGAGCCAGTTCTTACGCATGGAGGTCCTTGGGGAAAAAGACAGGTCCAACCGCAGAGGGCGAAGAGGGCGCAGAGGTGGGTGGGAGTGGGAACCTCGTCATCGCGTCACCCGGCGGTTGAGAAACGGATAGCTGGTGGCGATCTGCACCCACAGGGTCTGGAAGCGATAACCGTCCTTGGCCACCGCCTCGCTGATGTGGTCGGCGACCACTTCGTCGTAGCCGTGCAGACTGCGGCACAGGGTGTAGGCCAGGATACGTCCGACCAGGCCGCGCAGAAAATCGTCCTTCCTGGCCGCAACGATGGTTTTCAGATCGGACGGCGTACGGAAGCGCTGTTTGCCTGGGAGTTCGCCGGTGGCGTCGACCGGGGCGCCGGTGTCGTCGCGGTCGCGCCAACGCCCGAGCACATCGAAGTTTTCCAGGCCGAAACCGATCGGATCGATGGTCTGATGGCAGGTCATGCAGGCGGCATCGGCGCGGTGGCGCTCGGTGCGTTGACGCAGGTTGAGCCCGGCATTGCCGCTGATGTCCTGCTTCTCCAAGGAGGGCACGTCGGCCGGCGGGGTCGGCTGTTTCATGCCCAGGATCTGCTCCAGCACCCACACTCCGCGTTTCACCGGGCTGGTACGGTTCGGCAGCGAGGTCACCGCCAGCACGCCGGCCA
>JANPIY010000286.1:0-6896 GCA_031425255.1 Planctomycetota bacterium | reverse complement strand
GATTACAAGCTGGACACCATCCTTCCCAATGGGGCCATCATCATGGACGCGACTGATCCCAAGAGCCCCATTCAGTTGGTTCGTGGGGTGAGCTTCAATCGCCAGACGCTGGAGTTCGTGAGCAAGCTGGAAGCGTCCCAGAAGTTCCAAATCGTCCCCATCAACAAGGCTGCCAAGAGCGCCAAGCAAGGAGCAAAGTCCAACGTGATTACCCAGCCCGGCGAGCTGACTGCATTGTTCTCCAATCTGCTGGCCAAGGCAGACGGTCGTGGGGTGCTCATCAAGCAGTTCAGCGACGCTGCCGACAAGCAATGGACCATCAGCGTTCGCCCATTCACTGAGCGCAAGCAAGTCGCTGCTGCTGGAGCTGGCGCTGTGGCTGTGGCTGCATCGTCGCCCAAAGCTGCCAAGGCCACCAAGAAAAAATAACTGGCTCAAATAGCTTCCGATCTATTGGAAAGCCCACTAGTCTGACTGACTGGTGGGCTTCTTTTTTGGACTGATCTAAGAGTGTGCTAATTAGTCTTGACATGCTCGCGGTCAGCGGTGCACATCTGGCGATCGCCGCCGCGCTCGGGGCATGGTTGCTCCGACTGCTGGGTCTGGGTTGGGGCGCACGCCAGGTCGCGCTCGGCGTGCTGATCATCGGCTACACCTGGCTGACCAGCGGTTCGCCGGCGACCCAACGGGCGCTGGTGATGGGCTTGGCGGTGGTCGCCGCCGGACTCTTGGCGCGCGAACCGCATCGGCTGGGAGCGGTGTCGCTGGCGGCGCTGGTGCTCATGCTCATCGATCCCGGCAATGCGCAGGACCTCGGTTTCCAGCTCAGCCTGGCGGCGGTGCTCGGCATCGTCACTCTCGGCACCGATCTGGTGCGACTGCGCACCCAGGTGCTGCCGCTGGATCCATGGCCACTCGATCGACCGCTCTGGCGCGTGCTGTTATTCGGCGGCCGCACCACGCTGGATGGCCTCGCCATCGGCCTCGCCGCCAGCCTGGCGACCGCCCCGGTGATCGCCTGGCACCTGGGCACGGCCAATCCCTGGTCACCGTTCACCACCCTGCTCGCCACTCCACCCACCACGGTGGCGTTATGGACGGGACTGCCGTGCGTGGTCCTCGGCGGACTCTGGCCCGATGGTCCCTGGTCCGGGCTCTATGGAGTGATCGACGCCAGCCTCGCCAGCCTGGTCTGGGTGGTGGCCTGGAGCGCGGCCTTGCCGGCAGCCATGGCGACGGTGGGCCCGCCCGCAGCGCTCACGCTGCTGGCCTGGCCGCTGCTGTTCCTGCCGCTGCGCGATGGTCGGGATGTGATGGTGCGGACGGTGGCGGTCGGACTGCTGATGTGGTGGTGGTGATCGGCGGTCAGGGCCGATCCGGAGCACCATCGTCCACGCCGAGAATGCTGCGCCGGGGGAGGATGGGCTGCAACGAAACGAGGCGCCGGCAGAGCCGACGCCTCGTCATCGCCACCTGGGCGAACGGACCACCCGGACTTATTTGTTGGTGGTGCCTTCGCCGGGCCCACCGCCGCAGCAGTAGGGATTGAAGTTGTTGCTGTTCAGACCGCCATCGACGTCCAGCTTGTTGACGTTCACGTCAGTGCCGGCACCGGTGGTGCTGCGCGGACGGCGATCGGTATCGGCGATGGCCTGCTTGAAAGCCGACTGGGTCACCCCGGGGGTGTAGGGGCTGTTGCCAAACACCGCGGTCTTGGGGCCGGGCAGGGCGGTGTCGGGACCGCTCAGGCGCATGCGATCGTCCCAGTCGGCGATCAGCAGATTGTCGGTGCCGCCGCCCGAGCGGATGGCGTCCGGCTTGATCTGGACCTTGCCGATCGGCTTGAACTTCTGGTACGGGTAGGTGCAGTCCTTGCGCTCCCGGTGGGTGCCTTCGAGATCGGGTGGCGCGGCTGGCAGTTCTGCCACCTCACCGTCGAAGGACATGGCGAAGGCCGAGTCGATGTCGGTGGGGATGTAGCGGGTCTGGTAGTACAGACCGTCGCCGCATCCGACCAGGGTCATCAGTGCGGGCATCAGGATGAGCAGGCGACGCATGGCGGGGGATGCTCAAGGCCCCCTCGGGGAGGGACAACCGCTTTTTTGGGGGGTGGGGTGGGGTGTGTCGCTCGGGACCCCAGGGACGACGAAACTGCTGGGCGCTGGGCGCCGGGAACTGGGCGCTGGGAGCATGGCGTTATCGGCGGGTGAGCCGCGAGGCCGATGCCCAGCGCGGCACCCAGCCTCCGCGCTCGGACAGCCCCCGCCCCTCCTCGCGTCCCTCAGGCCAGGACCCCAGGCTTCCGGACTTCCCGACCCACCCTAGATTCCCGCCCATGCCCGACGATGCCGTCCTCCGCACCGTGAAATTGTCGAAGGTCTACGCCGACTTCTGGGGTCGGCCGACGGTGGCGGCGCTCAGCGACCTCGACCTCGATGTCCGCCCTGGGGAGTGTTTCGGCCTGCTGGGGCCCAACGGCTCCGGCAAGACCACCACCATCAAGCTGCTGCTCGGTCTGATCCGCCCGACGCGGGGCGATGCCTTCGTCTTCGGCCGCGACCCCGCCGACCTGGCGGTGAAGCACCGCATCGGCTACCTGCCGGAGGAGACCTACCTCTACAAGTTCCTGACCGCGGAGGAGACCCTCGGCTTCTTCGGCCGGCTGTTCCGGCTGCCGGCTTCGCTCATCCGCAAACGCTCCAACGACCTCATCGACCTGGTCGGGCTGGGTCACGCGCGCCGCCGCCGTCTCGGCAGCTACAGCAAGGGCATGGCGCGCCGCCTCGGTTTGGCGCAGGCCCTGATCAACGATCCCGACCTGGTGGTGCTCGACGAGCCGACCTCGGGGTTGGATCCGCTCGGCGCGGCCGAGGTCAAGGAACTCATCACCCGCCTCAAGCAGGCGGGCAAGACCGTGCTGCTGTGCAGCCACCTGCTGGCGGACGTCGAGGACCTCTGCGATCGCATCGCCATCCTGCACCAGGGTGTGCTGCGCGAGTGCGGCCGGGTCGACGACCTGCTGCGCGACGACGACCGCATCACCATCGAGCTCAAACGTGGCGACGAAGCCATGCTGGCCGCGGTGAAGGCCGCGGCCGGGGCCTCGCTGATCACGGTGGCGCCGCCACGCGAACGCCTGGAAGCGCATTTCCGTCGGATCATCGCCCAGGCCAAGGATGCGGAGCGCAAACCGTGAGCGCGCCGCGCGGGGTGCGAAGTGCGATGTGCGAAGTGCGGTCGCCCACGGCGTGGGCTGGTTGGAGAAACCAGTTTGGCGACGTGTCTCGCCACCTCGCACCTCGCACTTCGCACGTCGCACGCCGCGGAGCGCCCGCATGATCGCCTGGCTCGCCAACACCCGCGCGCTCGCCGGCCTGATGCTGATCGACGCGGCGCGCCAGCGCTTGTGGCTGTTGTTCCTGCTCGCAGTCGCAGTGCTGGTCGGAGTGGCTCCCGGGTTGTCGGCGGTCGATGAGACCGCCCGCCTCAAACTGGCGGTGGTGGCGATCACCGGCGCGATCGGCTTCGTGGTGGTGCTGCTCGCCATCCTGGTGGCGGCGATGGCGCTGCGCCGGGATATCGACGCGCGTATCGGCTACCTGCTGTTCGCCAAACCGCTGCACACCTCGGCCTACCTCACCGGGCGCTGGGTCGGGGTGCAGATCGGCCTGCTGGTCGGTATCGTCGCCTTGTCGCTGGTGGGGACGGGCACCATCCGCTGGCAATTCGGCGGCACGCCGACCATGCGCGCGCTCAGCCATCCGCAGACCTGGGAACACGTCGGCTCCTTCGGCCAGCGCACGGCGATCGATGAACAGCGCACGCGCGTGACCCTCTCCGGCACTCCCGGCAACGGCGTGCGTTGGCGTTTCAGCGGTCTGCCGGTGGCGTCGCTGGGCAGCGAGGGCATGGAGCTGCTGCTAAAAGTCGGCATCCGCAGCTACGACCTCGACAACCCCGCGCTCGACAGCCTCGGGCGCATCACCGCCGAAGCGGGGGGCGATGGTCCCGACGCTGGGCCGCGCATCCTGCTGCTGGATCCCGCCAGCCCCTACGGCCACACCCGCGCCGGGGTGGCGGTACCTGCCGGCCAGGTGGTGCTGCGCGATCGCGACGAGACGCGCGACGATCTCTCGCAGGATTTCCTGCGCCTGCGCCTACCGCGCGACGCCATCGCCGCCGACGGCAGCGTGGTCATCACCGTGACCCGTTTGGAAGGCCGTTCGGCACTGGTGGTCACCCGCACGGGCAGCGCGCTGCTGGCGGTCCCGGGCGGCGGTTTCCTCGGCAACCTGGTGCGCGGCGGCCTGGTGCTGCTGGCCACCGCCGGCCTACTCACCGCCTTCACCCTCGGCATCGCGGCGATCACCAACCTCGGCGTCGCTGCCCTCGGCGGGCTCACGCTGTTCTTCGCCGGCTCGGCCACCGCTGCGATGCGCGAGGTGGCCGGAGCCGAGGACACCGGCACCACGCTGCGCCGGGTGGTCGATCTGGCCTTGGCGGTGGTGCCGGACTTCGACCGCTTCACCGTCGCCGCCCGCCTCGCCGCCAGCGAAAGCGTTGGCTGGGGCATGGTCGCGCAGGCCTGGGGCTATTACGGCATCTACACCGTGTTCTTCCTCGGCCTCGCCTGGCTGGCGATGCGGCGGAGGGAGATGTGAACAAACATTGTCCGATGTCCGATGTCCGATGTCCGATGTCGTTTGGACTGACGTCCTTGGTGCTGATCGGTGCGCTCCTCGGGGTGACAGCGGACAGCGGACAGCGGACGTCGGACCGGGGCAATGCCCCATGACTCCCCGCTTCGCCCTCATCCTCGGCGTCTCGTTGCTGATCGGTGCGCAGGTGTTGGCCAGCAGCGTGCTCGCGCCGATGCGCGGGGCGCTGACGCCGCACCAGGATGTCTATGCGGCGCTCGAACCCGGGGAGTTCGCCGGCACGCTCATGCTGGGCGGTTTCCGCGGCCTGGCGTGCGACCTGTTGTGGATGCGCGTCAACAGTGCGAAGGACCGCGGGCGCTATTATGAAAGCGTGGCGCTGGCCAAGGCCATCGTGCAGATCCAGCCGCGCTTCGAGCAGATCTGGGAATACCTCACCTGGGACATGGCCTACAACATCGCCGCCGAGATCGAGGATCCGGCTGGGAAGTGGAGCTGGTTCCGGGCCGGGCTGGACGTCAACCTGCGCGGCATCGAGCGCAATCCGCAGAGCGAACGGCTGGTGCGCCACCTCGCCTGGATGTTCCATCACAAGGGCGACACCTTCCGCCGCGAGATCGAACACGCCGATCTGAGCGGCCTGGTCAATCCGCTGTTCGAGCGGATCAACCGCGAGCTGCCGCCCGAACGCCGCATCGCCCTCCTGCCCAGCGGCGGCGGACTGAGCAACTTCCGCTACAGCGAGCAATGTTACCGCGCCACCATCCGGGTCGCCGAACTCCACCAGTTGAAGATGCCGCCGTTCGTGCGCCGCATGGTGCCGATCGGGATCGAACGCGACGGCAATCACCTGCGCAACCGCGGCGAGCACTTCGCGGCGCTGCGGCGTTTCCTCACCAGCCTGGAGGAGTGGGACGGCGCACTGGCCTGGAACAGCGCACCACAGCGCCGTGAGGACGATTCCTTCGATCAGGACATGAATCGCGAGATGTGCGAACACAACATCGGCCGCCTGGTGCGCAAATGCGAGCTGCTGGCCGAACAGCTGGCGCAGGATCCGGCGCAGGCCGCGCGCTTCGCCCGCGCGCTCACGGAGCGACGCTGGGAGGCCATCACCCGGGTACTCGAGAGCCCCGGGTGGAAGACCACGGTGAGTGCTGGACGCATCCGCTGGCTGGACGAATGACCGCCTTCGCCATCGGCAAGTTCGACGCGCTGCACCGTGGCCACTTCGCGCTCGCCGAACGGGCCGCCGCGTTCGGGGTCCCGCGCTTGCTGACCTTCAGCGGCATGGCGCAGGAGCTCGGCTGGGCCCTCCGCCGTCCGCTGGTGGCGCCCGCTGACCGCCCGCGCGTGCTCGCCGACTGGTCGGAAATTCTCTGCGCTGCCGTCGCCGAGGTCGAACTGCCCTTCGCGCGCATCCGGGGCATGGACCCTGGCGACTTCATCAGCCATGTGCGCTCCACCTGCGGCGCGACCGCGCTGGTGGTGGGCGAGGATTTCCGTTTCGGCCGCGACCGCTGCGGCGATGCGACGACGCTGCGCGCCCTGGCGACCGCCAGCGGCATGCAGGTGGCGGTCCTGCCGGCGGTGCGGCATGCGGGCGAGGTGGTGTCCTCCAGCGCGGTGCGCGCCGCGCTCGGCGCTGGCGACCCGGTCCAGACCAGCGCACTGCTGGGGCGGCCGCACCGCCTGCTCGGCGTCGTGCGGCGTGGTGATGGCCGTGGTCGCCAGCTCGGCATCCCCACCGCCAACCTCGGGGAGTGCAGCAATCAGGAACCCGCCCCAGGGGTCTATGCCGCGTGGGCCCATCTGGATGGGCAACGCCTGCCGGCGGCGCTCAACATCGGTCATCTCCCGACCATCGGCGACGATCGCGCGCTGAGCGTCGAGGCCCACCTGATCGGCTGGAGTGGCGACTGCTATGGCCAGGCCCTCGCGCTCGACGTGGTCGCGCGCCTGCGTGGTGAACAGCGCTTCGCCAGCATCGCCGACCTGGTGGCGCAGATCCGCAACGACATCGCCGCGGTACCGACGCGGTTGCAGTGAGCCGCCTCATCAAGCCGATCAGGTCGCTCCGGCAGCTCCTGGACACGGTGACCGAAACCCCACAGTCCGCTCCGCCATGCCGACCGCGCTGAAAGCAAACCCTGTCGTCGCCCCCCCCCTGGTGGTGCGTTTCGGCGCCGTCGGCGACATGGTCATGACCACGCCGTTGCTGCGCGCCCTGGCCGAGCG
>JANPIY010000285.1:0-1801 GCA_031425255.1 Planctomycetota bacterium | reverse complement strand
ATCAACTTCTGAGAAGGTGGAGCCATCATGAGCAAGACAACGAACAAGTTTTCTCCGGAAGTGCGCCAGCGAGCCGTTCGGCTGGTGCTCGACAATGAACATGAACATCCCTCGCGCTGGGCGACGATCATGTCGATCGCGTCCAAGATTGGCTGCACGGGCCAGACGCTGAACGCGTGAGTGTAACAGGCGGAGCGCGACACCTGCCGCAGGCCTGGGCCTACGACGGAGATGGCGGCCCGGCTCAAGGCCGTGGAGCGCGAGAACCGCGAGCTGCGGCACGCGAACGAGATCCTGCGCAAGGCGTCGGTGTATCGTAAGCTCGGCGACGAGGCCCGCCTTCCGGCGTGGTCAGTGACTGTGCTTGTTCGGCCTGGGGCAGGGAGCTTCGGGCCGACTTTATGGTCGACGTTAATCGTGACGCGACGGGCGGCGGGTATCGCCGAGTTGAGGTTCTGACGGAGCCTGGCCGGCGACGAAAATGGTCGGATGACGACAAGGCGCGGATCGTGGCGGAGACGCTGGAGCCCGGCGCGGTGGTAGCCGAGGTCGCACGGCGTCGGCAGGTCTGCCCACAGCAGGTGTTCACTTGGCGGCGGGAGATGCGCGCCGGCGCTGCTGTGCAGCTGGACTTCGTGCCGATCGTGCCGGCCAATTCAATGGCCTTGCCTGAGCCGATAGCCGCGCCGGCACGCTCCTGTCCATCGATTGAGCTGGAGGTGGCTGGCGCCGTTCTGCGTGTTGCACCCGGCACCGATGGCGACCTGCTGACGATAGTGCTTCGGGCGATCCGGGCCTCGGCGGCATGATCGCGCTGCCGGCCGGCGCGCGGATTTTGCTGGCCACCAAGCCCGTCGACTTCCGCAAAGGCGCGCATAGCCTGGCGGCGCTTGCCGCCGAGGTGTTGGGCGCCGATCCCTTCTCGGGGGCGGTGCTGGTGTTCCGCTCGCGGCGGGCCGATCGGATCAAGATTTTGCTTTAGGACGGCAGCGGCCTGGTCCTGGTCTGGAAGCAGTTGGAGCACGGCGCGTTCCGCTGGCCGGCGATCGTGGATGGCGTGCTGCGCCTGACGCCAGTGGAGTTCGCCGCCCTGTTCGACGGCATCGATTTTCGGCGCGTACACACGCGGCGGCAGATTCCCACGCCGAGCGCACCTGCGTAGAATCGACATCACGATGCGCGCCGCGGATGACGACACGCCGAGCTTGCCGGAGGACGCCGCGGCGCTGCGCACGCTGCTGCTCGAGACGCTGTCCAGGTGCGAGACGCTGGTCGCTGAGCGTGATGCGCTGGCCTCGCAGAACGAGCGGCTCCAGCACCTGCTGCTGTAGCTCAAGCGCCGGCAGTTCGGCACGAAGTCGGAGAAGCTCCCCGAGGAGCAGTTGCTGTTCGCGTTCGAGGAGATCGAGGCGACACTGGCCGGCAACGCGGCCGAGGCGGGCAAGGCATCGCCGACGCTGCGCGACAACCAGACCAGGCGCCTCCGTGCCGGTCGTGGCCGGCTGCCGGCGCATCTGCCGCGCATCGAGGTGGTGCTGGCGCCCGAGGCTGTGGCCTGCCCCTGCTGCCAGGGCCCTCTCGTCGAGATCGGCACCGACACCGCCGAGCGGCTGGACGTGATCCCAGCGCAGTACCGCGTCGTTTGGCCTACTGCCGGTTTGGTGGACACCGAGATAAGGTTTTCCAACCGTATCGGAGATTTCCATGCAGCGAGAGTGTTCAGCCGAGAGTTCAAGCTTGAGGCGGTGAAATTGGTCACCGAGCGCGGTGTGGCCGTGGTGCAGGCGGCGCGCGACCTGGA
>JANPIY010000284.1:0-5083 GCA_031425255.1 Planctomycetota bacterium | reverse complement strand
TCATGAACGATGCCGACCTGCCGCTGACGCAGGCGAGCGCCAAGCTGCAGGCCCTGGAGGCGGAGTTCAAGACCGTGCGTGAACGCTCGACCGTCACCCACATCCAGCAGGAGAAGGCCAATTCCAAGGCCATGGCCTTCGTGCTCTTCCGTGGCGAATATGACAAACATCGCGATCAGGTCGAGCCGGGCGTCTTCCAGGCGCTCCATCCGCAACCGTCCGAAGCGCCGAAGAACCGCCTCGGCCTCGCGCAGTGGCTGGTCGCCCCTGATAACGGGCTGACGCCACGGGTGGTGATCAATCGCCTGTGGCAGGAGTTCTTCGGCACCGGACTGGTCAAGAGCAGCGAGGACTTCGGCATCATGGGCGATGCGCCATCGCATCCCGAACTGCTCGACTGGCTGGCGGTGGAATTCCGCTCCGACTGGGACTACCGGAAGATGGTCAAGCTGATCGTCACCTCGGCGGCCTATCGTCAGGCAGCGGTCGCCACCACCGCCAAGATCGAGGTCGATCCAGCCAACCGTCTGCTGGCGCGCGGTCCGCGCTTCCGCATGGACGCCGAGGTCATCCGCGATTACGCGCTGAGCGTCAGCGGCCTGCTGGTTTCAACCGTTGGCGGCGCGAGCGTGAAGCCCTACCAGCCCGAAGGGGTGTGGGAGGCGGTGGGCATGCGTGAGAGCAATACCAAGAACTACAAACGCGACGGCGGCGACGCGCTCTACCGCCGCAGCATGTATTCGTTCTGGAAGCGCATGGCGCCTCCTGCGGCGATGGAGATCCTCAACGCCACCAACCGCGAGGTGTCGTGCCTGCGCCGCGAACGCACCAACACGCCGCTGCAGGCGTTGGTGACCCTCAACGATCCGCAGTTCATCGAGGCGGCTCGGGCGCTGTCCGAACAGATTCTCAAGCAGCCTGCGGAGCAACGGGTGGCGGAAGCCGCCCGCCGCATCCTGTTGCGGCCATTCTCGAGTGCGGAGCTCGCGCTGATGCAGGCCAACCACGCTCAGCTGCTCGCCCACTACGCCAGCCATGGCGATGATGCCAAAGCGCTGATCGCGGTGGGTGAGCGCAAGTCCGATCCCGCTTTGTCGCCGGTTGAGCTCGCCGCCATGACCATGCTCTGCAACGAACTGCTGAACCTCGACGAGGCGCTGAACAAATGAGCTCAACTCTTGGCACCCCATCTGGCTCCCCACGCGACTCGTCCACCGCCAGCGATCCGCTGGCCCAGTGGCGCACCCAGCAGACCCGCCGCGCGCTGCTCGGTCGCGGCATGAACGTCCTCGGCGGTGCTGCGCTGGCCTCGTTGCTCGGCGCCGCGGGTGGCCGGCTGTCGGCCAACGAGCCGGTGCTCGGCGCCACCGGTCCGCACTTCAAGGCCAAGGCCAAACACGTCATCTACCTGCACATGGTCGGTGGACCTTCGCAGATGGACCTGTTCGACTACAAACCGCAGATGCAGGAGTGGTACGACAAGGATCTGCCGGAATCGATCCGCGCCGGCCAACGCCTGACCACCATGACCTCGGGTCAGAAACGTTTCCCCATCGCGCCGTCGAAGTACACCTTCAAGCAGCAGGGCAAATGTGGTATGTGGATGAACGACCTGCTGCCGAACCTGGCCAAGGTCGCCGACGACATCTGTTGGATGCGCTCGCTCAACACCGAGGCGATCAACCACGAACCGGCGATCAGCCAGCTGCAAACCGGCAACCAGGTCACCGGCCGGCCCTGCCTGGGGTCGTGGGCATCCTATGGCCTGGGCTCGCTCAACCAGAACCTGCCGACCTTCGTAGTGCTGGTGGCGACTCCGTCGAACCGCGAGCAGGAGCAGGCGATCTCCGGACGGGTGTGGTCGTCGGGCTACCTTCCTGGCGTGCATGCCGGAGTCTCGTTTCGCGCCCAGGGTGATCCCATCCTGTTCATCAACAATCCTGCCGGCGTCAGCAGCGCCGCGCGCCGCATCACCCTCGACGGCATCAAGGCGATGAACGAGATCACCGCCCAGCAGCTCGGCGATCCCGAGACCCACACCCGCATCAGCCAGTACGAGATGGCCTACCGCATGCAGGCGAGCGTGCCCGAGCTGACCGCCATCGACCAGGAACCGGCCAGCACCTACCAGCTCTACGGCGATGACGCCAAGAAGCCCGGCACCTTCGCCAACTCCGTCCTGATGGCCCGTCGTCTGGTCGAGCGCGGCGTGCGTTTCGTGCAGATCTACCACAACAACTGGGACCACCACGGCAACCTCGGTGGCCGCATGCCGAGCCAGTGCAAGGATATCGACCAGGCCTGCGGTGGGCTGATCACCGACCTCAAACAACGCGGCCTGCTCGACGAGACGCTGATCATCTGGGGCGGCGAGTTCGGCCGCACGATCTACTCGCAGGGCGGCTTGACCAAGGACAACTACGGCCGCGACCACCACCCGCGCTGCTTCACCATGTGGATGGCCGGCGGTGGCGTGAAGGCCGGCCACATCCACGGCGAGACCGACGACTTCAGCTACAACATCATCAAGGATCCGATCCACATCCGCGACTTCCACGCGACGATCCTGCACCAATTGGGTTTCAACCACGAACGACTGACCTATCGCTACCAGGGCCTCGACGCCAAGCTCACCGGCGTCGAGAAGGCCGAAGTGATCAAGGCGCTGTTGGCATGAGCACGCGGACGATCTGAAAAGCAGTCAAACCGCAGTGTCCCTTGGCGGCTTCCAGCTGGTCGTCAACCGAGACCAGCGATGGCCACCTATCTCCTGGAGGGAGATGATATTTGCCACAGAGCTCACAGAGCGCACAGAGGTGACCAATTCTGCTCTGTGCGCTCCGTGAACTCTGTGGTGAATATCGGCTGTCGGTCACCGATGAGGAAGTTGCCTGGAAGGGTGCAGCGGTGCAGAGTTGGCAAATTCCACCTCGGCGGCCTCTGCGTCTATGAGGCAGAAGCAGGATTGGAGAATGGTCGATCGTCGCGCCTCACCATCGAGCCAGGTGGTTGCGTGATCGCGTAACTTCCCAACCGCGTCTGGACGCCTGCACTGCCGGCGCCCCTTGGCCCTCCCCAACGTCACCCATCCGGGAATCCTCATGTCCACCCTGCGCCGTATCGTCCTTTCATTTCTGGTGGCTGCCGGCCTGAGCGCCGCCGATCCGACCTGGGTCTTCGCGCCTGGAGCTCTCACGCCGCCACCGGGGAAGGCGACCATCGGCAAGGGCCATGGCGAGATCCGCGTCGATTCGCTCGGCAACATCTACGTCAGCGTCGAAGGTCAGCAGGAGGGCGGGCTCCAGGTGTACAGCCCGCAGGGAACCTTTCTGCGTCATGTGCCGAATGCCCCTGGGTCGCTGCATGGCTTCGTCATCCGTCAGGAAGGTGGCCAGGACGTGATCTACGCCAGCGTGCTCAGTGCGACCAAAGTGCTCAAGATGAAGACCGACGGCACCATCCTGCTGGAGATTCCCAAGAGCGCCTTCCCGGCGGACAAGGGCAACCTCAAGCTGACCAGCGTCGACGTCGCGCCCAATGGCGACATCTACGTCGTCGACGGTTACGGCAAGGATTGGATCTTCGTCTTCGATCAGGCCGGCACCTTCAAGACCGTCTTCGGCGGCCGGGGTGAACCGCTCAAGCTGAGCAATACCCACAAGCTGTTCGTCGATCCACGCTTCTCGCCCGCGCGCCTGCTGCTCTGCGACCGCGGCAACAACCGCATCCTGCACCTCGCGCTCGACGGCACCTTCATCGGGGTGATCGCCGATCAGGCCAAGGGCCTGCGGCGTCCCAGTTCGGCTGCGTTCCACGGCGACCTGGTGTGCGTGGCCGAGATCGGCGACAATCAGCAGAAGACGGCGGGCGGCATCGCGGTGTTCGACAAGGAGGGCAGGCAGGTGGCCAAGCTCGGCGTCAACCACCAGCTCGGGCAGTCCGATACCCCCAAGGTCGCGCCCAAGGATTGGCAGGACGACGTGGTGACCTCGCCGCACGGCATCACCTTCGATCTCAGCGGCAACATCCTCGAGACCGAGTGGAATGATTTCGGACGCGTGCTGCGCTGGAATCGTCAGTGAGCGGACGCCTCGCCTGCCTGGGATTCTGCGTGGCTTGGCTGGTCCTGGCGGCCCCGTCGTTGTCCGCGCATGGCAATCAGATGCTCTGCGCCCGGGTGAGCGTGGGTGAGGATGGTCGGATCGAGCTCGAACTCACCGCAGACCACACGGACAACCCCAACATCGCCGACGCGCAGGAGGCCCGCGTGGTCCTGCGCGAGGCGCTGAATGTATATATCGGCACCGAGTGTTTCCCGCTCGAGCGCCTGGGCGCGCTGCAGTTCGAGGAGCGTGATCGCTACAGCGATGATGCCCCCGTCTCATCCATCGCCGATCCAGGGCCCCATCGGCTGGTGGTCGCGCGTTGGCGTGCCCGCCTTCCCGATCAGGACCTGGTCTTCGCGGCCAAGGAGCGCACTCCACTCGATGTGGTGATGTGGCGAGCCGGCGCGGTGCCGCCCCTGGGCGGATCGCGCTGGCTGCTGCTGATCGCCGGTGAACGCAGTCCGACCTTCACCATGACCCCGGCAGCGCGGGCGTGGCCGGGCGGCTCCCTCGCCGCGGTGACGCTTCTCCTCCTCGTACCACTGGTGGTCTGGGGTGGGTTGCGCGCTGGCCGCGGCAACGGCTCGAACGGCGGCGGCAGCTGAAGGCCCGACTCCGGGTAGCGTGGTCCTCAGAGGCGTGTATCAGTGGAAAACGCACATGACCACTCCGCCCACCCGCTTGCCGGCTTCACGTTCCATCTCCCCGCGTTCGGCCAGCGCCCGGGTGGGCGTCTTGGCGCTTCTGACGCTGTTCCTGCTACCGTTGTCCGCCGCCGACCCGGCACCGGCGGGTATGGTGTGGATCCCCGCCGGCGACTTCGCCATGGGCAGCGATCAGCCCAATACCAACAACAGCGAACGGCCGCTGCATGGCGTGCGCGTCAACGGCTTCTGGATGGATGCGACCGAGGTCACCAACGCCCAGTTCGCGGCTTTCGTCGCCGCCACCGGTTTCACCACCACGGCGGAAAAACC
>JANPIY010000283.1:0-1623 GCA_031425255.1 Planctomycetota bacterium | reverse complement strand
GCGGCGGCGGCGGCATCGGCGCGCAGCAGGATGCGCTCGGCCCGGGCGGCGGGATCGTCGGCGCGTTCAAGGTCGGCGACGTCGTCTTCGTCCAACGGTCCGGCCGCCGCGGGGGCATCGGCCAGGTTGCCGGGCCGCGGTGCGATGAACCGATTCCACGGCATGACCACCATCACCGTGCCGGCCACCAGGACGGTCAGCAGGAGTCCGGCACCGACTTCATAGAGGCTGAGATGGCGCGGCGCAGCGCCGGCCACCGCCAAGGGCGACACGCCCAGGGCGCGGTCCAGGTCATCCCGCTCAGACGCGGACAGGGTGTGGGTGACGGGCAGGGGGACGACCTCGCCTGACCACAGCGCCGGATCGGCTGAGGTGCGCACGGTGGGCAAGGCCGGGGGTTGGTCCATATGCAGAGCATTCGCAGGTTCCGCTGTGCGGCAACGCTTGCATGAGGCGGGTCAGGTCATCAGGATCCCGCCCTTCACTTTCAGCAGGAGCAACTCATGCGCGTGGCAATCTTCGGAACCGGTTACGTTGGCCTGGTCAGCGGAACCTGTTTTGCCGAGATGGGCAATGAGGTGCTTTGCGTCGACGTGGACGCGGGCAAGGTGGCTCGGCTGCGCCAGGGCGAATGCGTCATCTATGAGCCGGGCCTGGATGAGCTGCTGAAAGAGAATATCCACGCCGGCCGTCTGCATTTCACCACCAGCGCGGCCGAGGCCCTGGCCGAGGCGGAATGCGCGATGATTTGCGTCGGGACCCCGATGGGCGAGGACGGAGAGGCCGACCTGCGCTTCGTCGAATCGGTCGCCCGGGACATCGGCCGTACCGCCACCAAATACGTGGTCGCGGTGACCAAGAGCACCGTGCCGGTGGGTACCAGCGACAAGGTGCGTGGGTGGATCAAGGCCGAGATGGTCAAGCGCGGGGTGGAGGTTCCCTTTGACGTGGCGTCGAATCCTGAATTCCTCAAAGAGGGCAGCGCGGTCGATGACTTCATGAAGCCCGACCGGGTGGTGGTCGGCGTCGACAGCGGCAAGGCCGGCAGCATCCTGCACGAGTTGTACTCGTCGTTCATCCGCAACGGCTTGCGCTTCTACACCATGGACATCCGCAGCGCCGAGATGACCAAGTACGCCGCCAATTGCATGCTGGCGACCAAGATCAGCTTCATCAATGAGATCGCCGGATTGTGCGAGCGCATCGGCGCCGACGTGCGCCAGGTGCGCCAGGGCATGGGTTCGGACAGCCGCATCGGCCTCCAGTTCCTGCACCCTGGGGCTGGCTACGGCGGCTCGTGCTTCCCCAAGGACGTGAAGGCTTTGATTCACACTGCTGAGGTGGTGGGTTTCGATGCCCGCATCATCAAGGCCGTCGATCAGGTGAATCGGGAGCAGAAGCGCATCTTGCAGCGCAAGCTGGCCGCCTGGTGCGAATTGACTGGTCGACCCATGGCCAGCCTGACCGTGGCGGTGTGGGGATTGGCGTTTAAACCCAACACTGATGACGTGCGCGATGCCCCCGCCATCGGTCTGCTGCAGGACCTGAGCGCGGCTGGCGCAAAGGTCCGCGCCCATGACCCCAAGGCGACGCACGAGTTCCAGAAGTTGGTCGGCGTCCTCA
>JANPIY010000282.1:0-1609 GCA_031425255.1 Planctomycetota bacterium | reverse complement strand
GAGGACGATGCGCTCACGCAGGACGGATCCTGCCAGGGCGGTGAAGCTCATGGCGATGATGAAGCCATAGATGAGGAGTGGCCTCAGGTCCCATTCCAGTATCACCAAAAGCAGGATCGTGGCTGACAGAATTGCCGCGAGGAGGATTGGGAGATAAGGACGAAGGGTGCGGGATAGAGCCGTGGCGGCCATGTCCGTCGGTCTCCAAGGGCGGGGCGCGAAAGACGCATGGTCAGGGGGAGCGGCCTGCGCCGCTCCCCCAACACGAAGCGGAGAGGGAGGGATTCGAACCCCCGGTCGGATCGCTCCGACAGCGGTTTTCAAAACCGCCGCAATCGGCCGCTCTGCCACCTCTCCAGGTGCGCGGACGCGGGAAGACTAGCGGCGCTTCGGGTGCGGGAAAGTGGTGCCGGTGGGCTGTCCAGTGGCACGGGCGTCTCGCCGATGCTGGAAAGCTAGGGAAGTTTGGTTGGACAGGCCACCAAGCGCGAACACGAGAGCACTGCCAAAAGCCGATCGCCCGATCACCGAGAGGTCTCGGCGCTCACGTGCCGGGCGAGCTGGAGCTCGCCCCTCCCAGGCGCGCAGCGACGGAAAGGTTGGCTGGTCCTCACCAAAGCAAGGTGAACGCGCGGAAAATCCTGGGAGGGGCGAGCTCCAGCTCGCCCCCGTGCGTGGTGCGTCGCCGGCCATCTGAATCGGAGAACGGCGGGTAGTCTGACCGACCATTCCGATGGCTCGCACGCCTTGTGGCAAGGGCGCTTAGCTTTCTAGCATTGGCGTCTCGCCCGTGATCCGAGCCGTGACCGTCGCTCGTCCGTGGGAATTTCGACTAAGGCGCCAGCGCCGTGCGCAGGGCGGCGGTGTCGACCATCGCCATGGCGTCGATCGGCCGGCTCAGGCGCTTGGTCGCGGTCAGCAGCTCAGCGCTGCGCACCAGGTACCCGGCGAGTCCGCCCTCCGGCCGGTTGCGTTCAGCGAGGGCGACGGGGTCATGGTTGCGCACCGCCGCTGCCATCGCCAGCGCGGCGGGCCCATCCTGCGGATCGATCAGCGTGCGTTCAACCAGCAGCGCACGGCAGGCCTTGGCATTGAGCGGGTCGGCCATCCAGCAGGTGGCCTGGATCCAGCCGCGGAAGATCAGCACCAGGTCGGCCGGCGGGATGGTGGCGACCACGTCGCTGCGGCCGGCGAAGGCGAGCGGTATGCAGCCCGGCAGGTCGGCAGGAATGGCCAGGCGGTGCGCCCCGCGGCTGAGCACGTCGCCGGCGAAGGGTTCCTCGACCACCAGCCAGTCGAGCCGGCCTTGGATGAAGTCGCCGGCGAGATCCTGCGGGGCGAGCACGCGCAGCGTCACGTCGTGCAGGCCCAGGCCGCGGGTACGCAGGGCGGCGTCGAGGAAGCCGAGCACCGCGGCATCGTCGGCGTGGACGCCGATGACCGCACCGCGCGTGGGACCGCCGGCGGTGCGCCCGGCGAAGCGCTCCTGGTCGTGCGCCCAGCCGCATTCCCCGAGCAGGGTCATCGCCACGCCGCTCTGCTGCAGGGCGAGCAGTCCGCCGACGCGGTCGATGGTGAGGTCGACCTGCTGATGGGTCACCGCGATGCG